>JALSNF010000046.1 GCA_026987115.1 Desulfurobacteriaceae bacterium | reverse complement strand
AAGGAGTTCTTTAAGGAGGTAGGGAAATGGAAGTTAAACGCTCAAGGGAGCTCTTTGAGGAGGCAAAAAAGTACATACCGGGAGGAGTAAACAGTCCCGTTAGGGCTTTTAAGTCTGTAGGGGATGTTCCCCGCTTTATTGAAAGGGCTAAAGGTTCTCACATCTGGGACGTTGACGGAAACGAGTACGTTGACTACGTGTGCTCTTGGGGACCTATGATTTTGGGCCATGCCCACCCGAAAGTCGTAGAAGCAATAAAAGAGCAGGCAGAAAAGGGAACTAGCTACGGAGCTCCTACCGAGCTTGAGGTGGAGCTTGCCAAAATGATTGTTGAGCTTGTTCCTTCTGTTGAGAAGGTTAGGATGGTTAACTCGGGAACAGAAGCTACTATGTCTGCAATAAGGCTTGCCAGAGGCTATACAGGGAGGAACAAGGTAATAAAGTTTGAAGGTGGATACCACGGCCACGTTGACTCTCTTTTAGTTAAGGCAGGTTCAGGGTTAACTACCTTTGGAGTTCCTACAAGTCCTGGCATCCCAGAAGACTTTGCAAAGCATACTATAACAGTCCCTTTTAACGACATAGACGCCTTAAAAAGGGTTTTAGACGAAGTTGGTAATGACGTAGCTGCGGTTATTATGGAGCCTGTTATGGCAAATGCAGGCCTTATACTTCCTGAGCCGGGCTTTCTAGAGAAGGTTAGGGAGATTACCCAGGAAAAAGGAGTGGTTCTTATATTTGACGAGGTTATTACCGGTTTCAGGCTCTCTTTAGGTGGAGCTCAGGAGTATTTCGGTATAACTCCTGACCTTTCCTGTTTTGGGAAGATAATAGGGGGAGGCCTTCCCGTTGGTGCTTTTGGAGGTAAGAGGGAGATAATGGACTACCTCGCTCCTGAAGGGCCGGTTTATCAAGCTGGAACCCTTTCGGGAAATCCCCTTGCAATGGCGGCAGGTATTGCAACCCTTAAAGAGCTCCAAAAGGAAGGAGTTTACGAGGAACTTAGAAGGAAGACAGAGAAGCTCTCTGAAGGCTTAAAGGAGGCTGCAAAGTCTGCCGGAGTTTACGATAAGGTTAGCTTTAAGAGTATAGAGAGTATTTCAATAGTTTACTTTACCCCTAAGGATGTTAAAAACTACCAAGATGCCCTCACTTCAAATACTGAGGCTTACGCAGTTTTCTTTAGGAGGATGTTAAGGGAAGGGATTTACTTAGCTCCTTCACAGTTTGAAGTTGCCTTTATGTCAACGGCCCACACCCAAGAGGACATTGAAAAGACCGTCAAGGCTGCCGAGGTTGCCTTTAAAGAGGCAGGGGAGCTCCTATAGTGGGAAAGCTAAAGGACTACATAGAAAGAACTTCTTATATGATGGTCGGGGTTCAGTTTGCCCTGGCCGTCTTTATAGGTTTAGCCATAGGCTACTGGCTTGATAACCACTTTAAGACTTTCCCGTTCTTGACAATCTTCTGGTTTTTTATAGGTTTGGCAGCAGGCTTTAAAAACGTTTACAGGGAATTAAAGAAGGTATCAAAATGAGAGAGTTTGACTCCTTTTTAAAGAGGCTCTGGAAGGTGGAGCTCTCCCTCTTTGCCCTCTCCTTAACGCCCCTTTTTGTTTTTAAAGGACTTTCTCCTTTTACGCTGTCCTTTACCGTCGGTTATCTTGTAGCCCTCTTTGACCTCTTCCTCTTGGCCCGTTTTTCAAAGAGAGTTCCCCAGCTTGCCCTTTCAGGCTACTTTCCAAAGAGCGGTTTTACCTGGCGTTTTGTAGCCGTAGCCCTTATACTCTTTGGACTCTCTATGTTTACTCCCTTAAACTTCTTTGCTATAATTTCGGCGGTTGCGACGGCTAACTTTGGCCTCTTCCTTGCCGTTATACTACAGCGTAAGGAGTTAGAAAGATGGAACACGGAAGCCTAATAAATACAACGGTAGTTGGTATGACTTGGCTTATGATGGCCGTTGTTCTCGTCTTTGCCTACCTTTTGGGTAAGAACCTAAAGAGGTTTCCCAGCAAAGTTCAGTACGTTTTTGAGTCTTTAACTTCTTTCATAGTCTATACCCTTGAAGATGCAATGGGGAGCTACGGTAGGAAGTTCTTCCCCTTAATAGCCGGACTTGCCGTTTTCATACTCTTTGGGAACCTAATGGGCCTTATACCGGGCCTTTCTCAGCCTACTGCTAACCTAAATACGACTTTAGCCTTGGCTATCATCTCCTTCCTCGTTTACAACTACGAAGGGATAAAGAAGCACGGCTTTATTAACTACATTAAGCACTTTGCTGGACCGGTTCCCTGGATGGCTCCCATAATGTTCCCAATAGAGGTCGTTTCCCACCTTTCAAGGATTCTCTCACTCTCTTTCCGTCTCTTTGGGAACATGTTTGGCGACGAGATGGTAGTTCTTGTAGCTTTAATGCTGGTTCCCTTCTTAGTCCCTGTTGCAGGTGAGTTCATAGTTTTCGCAAACAGCTTCTTACAGACTTTTATATTCTGCATTTTAACTGTTGTTTACATTGCTACTGCTATTGAAGAGCACGAGGAGGAGCACGTAGGATATTAAAATAAAGAAATTTTAGGAGACGGGAGGTACTGATGAAGAAAAGTTATCTCAAGAGCATTCTCTTTACCCTCTTCCTCCTTGCAGTTGGGGCTCTACCTGCAATGGCAGGAGAGGGAGGTGCTGAGTCTGGAAAGGCCTTAATTTTAGGTCTTTCTGCAATTGGAGCTGGTCTTGCTATTGGTCCTGCTGCCGGTGGTGCAGGTGCTGGTCAAGGTCAAGCTGTAAGGGGTGCTTGTGAAGGAATGGCAAGAAACCCTCAAATGGCAGGTAAGTTAACAACGACAATGTTTATCGGTCTTGCTATTATTGAAGCTCTTGCCATTTACGGTCTCGTTATTGCTCTAATTCTCCTTTACGCTAACCCACTTGCTGGTTAATCAAAGGCCCCGGAGAGCCGGGGCTTTTTAAAGGTCTCTGTGCCAGTAAACCCTTGCCAGTTTCTCTCCTTCGTTGTACTTAACTTCAAACTTTCCCTTAAAAGCTTTGTTAACCGCTTCTCCTATGTGTCTTGCCAAGTGCTCGCTCGTGGTTGCAATCTCCGTAGTTCCGTCTTCCTTATCTTCAATCCAGAGTATCCTTTGAAGGGGCCTATTTGACATTACCTCGTCAACTACGTTTTTTACCCTGTTTAAGATTTCCTCCTTATGCTCCTTAAAGAACTTCCCGCTTAAGTAAACGATTCCTCCTGGATATTTGTCCCTCTTCCTTCGGCAGGCAGGACACAGTGCTTTATTTACCTCTTCTGGTAGAGGTTCTGTAAGCTGTTCTGGCCACTGCCACCTTCCGTCTTTAAAAACTGCTCCGCACTCTTGACAAACTGTAGGCTCCTTGTATTTCCTCTTTTCGTAGTAAGGGTTGTCGCTTTCCCAAGTGTACTCCTTCCTCCCTGCAGGAATGTAGTTTTTCTCTCCCATCTTTCCCTCCTCTTTTATTCCTCTACTTCTTAATTTAGTTCTTAAATGTGGTAGATAGGAATTGGCCTATACTTTCTCTTTAAGGCTTTTACGCACCACCTCTGTCTATTCCTTATTAACTCCCTTGGTTCTTGAAGGGTAGGGTCTCTATAGGGAACGGCAGAAGGAAGGCTAAATTTCTTTAGTATAGAGGGTTCAGTTTCAAACAGTGGAGAGGCTACAGTTGAAGTTGACTTCCTTCCTATGGCAACTCCTTCCTTTACGCCAAAGCCTGCCATGTAAAGGGCTTTCCTTACGGGAGTTGACGAGGAGTAGGTTGCAAGTGTCCCCTCTTCTTTTATCGTTTTCCGCAATAGGAGGAAAAACTCGTAAGTCCAGAGTTCAGGGTTGACTCTTGGAGAGAAAGGGTCGTGGAAGATAGCATCGGCAAACCCCTTGTAAAGTGGAGAAATTTTCCTTAAAACTTTCCTACCTTCTCCTATAAAGACTTTTATTTTTACCCTTTGAGAAACGAAGTTGAGGGTTAAGAAGCCTTTGTAGGATTGCTTGTTTTTAAGGAGTTCTTTAAGTATGAAGCTGTAAGGTTTAAGCTCTTGGGGGAGTATTTTTAACGCTTTTTCAATTACTTTTAAGTCTTTTTCAAAAGCTAAGACCTGTATTTCTGCCTTGGGGTTTTCTTTTAGGGTTTCTTTTACTGCTGTTAAAGTGTTGTACCCAAGGCCAAAGCAGGAGTCAAGGAGGTTAACTTTCCCTTCTTTGGCTTTTCCTTTTAACCCAGTAGGTTCTATGAACTTTTTTACGGCTTCTGTTATGGCACCTGCAGTTATTGAGTGGTAAGGTTCTTTAAACTCTTCTGAAAAGAGCGTTAGGCTTCCGTCCTCTGTTTTAACTTCTTTCGTCATTACTCTTCAAAGAGCTCTTTAATTAGCCTCTCCCACTGTTCCTTGCACTCTTGGCCTTGGCACTTGTCAAGGGGTATTACTGATGCTTTCTCTATTACTCTTTTCTCTACGAAAATTGGAGCTCTTACCCTCACTGCAAGGTTTATGGCGTCGCTGGGGCGCGAATCAACCCTTATGACTTCCCCGTCAGGTCTCTTTACTTCTATTACTGCAAAGTAGATTCCCTTGTCAAAGTCGTTTATGACTACCCTTTCAATTTCACCTTTAAATATTGATAGGAGCTCCCTTATAAGGTCGTAAGGGAAAGGCCTTGGAGGGACTGCCCCAAGAAGTTCCGTCTCAAGGAGCTCTGCCTCCCAGTTTCCAACCCAGATGGGAACTGCAAACCTCTCCCTTTCGTTTCCAAGGATTATTATCGGCATTCCACTAAACCTGTCTTGGGTGATTCCTATAACCGAGACCTCAACCATTTTTAAAACTCCTTAAACCGGTTTTCCTTTTAAGAAAAAGGGAGAGCTCTCCTCTATTTTTACCTTAACGGTTTTCCCTATTAAACTTGCCTCTCCCTTAACTGCAACTGGTTTGTTGTTTAGGGTTCTCCCGTAGAGCTCCGTTCCCTTAGGGCTAAACCCTTCAATTAAGACCTCTTCAACTTTACCTATTAACTTCCTGTTTCTCTCTTCAGCCTGCCTCTTTAAGAGCTCTTGGAGCTCCCTTAACCTCCTGTTTTTCTCCTCTTTAGGAACGTCATCCTCAAACTCTGCAGCTTTAGTGTAAGGTCTTGGGGAGTACTCAAAGACAAACCCTTGGTCAAAGACGCACTCTTCAACCAAAGATAGGGTCTCCTCAAAGTCCTTTAAACTCTCTCCTGGAAATCCAACTATAAAGTCTCCAGAGAGGGCTACATCTGGAACTATCTCCTTTAGCATCTTTACCTTCTCAATGTACTCTTCCCTCGTATATCCCCTGTTCATCCTCTTTAATACCTCGTTTGAACCGCTCTGAGGGGGAAGGTGAACGTAGGGGCACACCTTGTCTATGTCCCTTATAGCCTTTGCTATCTCCTCTGTAAAACCTGCAGGGTGGGAGGTTGTAAACCTTACCCTCTCTATTTCAGGGACTTGGGAAACTAAGTAAAGGAGCTCTGGAAGCTGTGTCCCTCGGTAGTTATAAAAGTCAACGTTTTGACCTAAAAGGTGAACCTCTTTAACTCCTTTTTCTGCGAGCCTTTTTACCTCTTCAACTACGAGCTCAGGCTTAACGCTTCTCTCCCTTCCCCTTGTAAAGGGAACTATACAGTAGGTGCAGAACCTGTTGCATCCCCTTTGAACGGTAACGTAGGCTACAAAGGGGTTTTCAAGGGAGCTCTCAATTAAGGGTATTTTCTCCTCTTCAGGAATTACTCTGTCTAATACCTCTACCGTCCTTTTCTCTTTGGCTTTTTCAAGGAGTTGGGGTAGCTTTACGAAATTAAAGGTTCCAAAGACCAGGTCAACGTGGCTGAACCTTAAAATCTGCTCCTTCTCTTTTTGGGGAACGCACCCTGCAACTGCAATTAAGGTCTCAGGCCTCTTCCTCTTAATTCTTTTAAGGTTTCCTATAAAGGAGTAAGCCTTGTTGTCTGGCTTTGCCCTAACGGAACAGGTGTTAACTATTATAACTTCGGCCTCCTCGGGACTCTCGGCCCTTTCGTAGCCCAAGCCCTCAAGGAGGCCTGCCATCTTCTCAGAGTCGTTAACGTTCATCTGACAGCCAAAGGTCTTTATAAAGTACTTCCTTGCCATTTCCCTTACTCTTTAAGATTACCTTATGGGTAATATAGTTTTAATCGCACGGGTTGGGTATCTTTTCCCCTTTTGGATACACCAATATTTCAACTCTCCTGTTTAAGGCCCTTCCTTCGGGAGTGTTGTTGGGAGCTATTGGATGTTTAGGACCGCACCCGAAAACCACTATCCTTGTAGGGTCAACTCCGTTTAGTACCAGTTGGTCTCTTACAGCTTCAGCTCTCTTTTCTGAGAGCTTTACGTTGTAGTCAAACGAGCCTGTGCTGTCTGTGTAGCCTACTACAACTATGACTGTGTCCGGGTTTTCGTTTAATGTCTTTGCTACCTTAGCCAGCATTTCCTTTGCTTCTGGTTTTAACTTGTAGCTGTTAAGGTCAAACAGGACGCTGTCTTTCACAACTACCTTAACCTTTTCAGGCTCTTTAACTACTGCAACAGGCTTTTCCTTTGTTATCGGAGGTTGAGAAGGTTTTACTTCTGGGTTCGTGTTGTCTATAGGTTTAACTCCCAAGTCGTTTCCCAGTGCTTTTGCCTGCTGGTCAAGGATGTAGCCTAACGCTCCCCCTATTAGAGCTCCCGCTGCGGCTCCTATAAGCACCCTTTTGCCTTTGTTTGAGTGTTTGGGTCCTGTTATCGCTCCTAAAACGCCTCCAGCTACGGCTCCTAAGGTTGCTCCTGCAACCGTTTTGTTTACTTTAGTCTCCTTGTTCCCTTGAGTTGTTGCACACCCTCCAGCCAAAAGGGCACTTACAGTTAACAGTGCTAAAATTCTCCTCATAGCTTTCCCCCTTTACTTTGTTCACTTAAAAATTAAACCGATTGGGAGGTTTAAGTATGGCTTTTAACGTTGAAGAGGTTGCAAAAATTGCAAAAGAGGTTAGCTACTCGCTCGTTGAGATTTCAACGGAGGTTAAAAATAGAACCCTTTTAACGGCGGCAAGGTTAATTGAGGAGAAAAAAGAGCTGATAGAGGCTGAAAACAGGAAAGACTTAATCGCAGGGGAGGAAAAGGGACTTTCAAAGGCTATGCTTGATAGGCTCCTCCTTAACGAGAAGAGGATAAAGGGGATGGTAAGCGTTTTAAAAGAAGTTGCCTCCCTTCAAGACCCTGTTGGTGAAGTTATTAAAATGTGGACAAGGCCAAACGGCCTTAAAATAGGGAAGATGAGAGTTCCCCTTGGAGTAGTTGCGATAATTTACGAGTCTCGCCCAAACGTTACTGTTGAAGCAACCTCCCTCTGCGTAAAGAGTTCAAACTCTGTTATTTTAAAGGGTGGTTCTGAAGCCATTAACTCAAATAGGGTTTTGGTTAACATCCTTAAGGAGGCAGCTTGTAAGGAAGGTTTCCCTGAAGAGGCAATCCAGTTTGTAGATAGTACAGAGAGGGAGGTAGTTGGGGAGCTCTTAAAGTTAGATAGCTACATAGACGTTGTTATCCCCAGGGGAGGAGAAGGTCTCATACGGTTTGTTGCAGAGAACGCCAGAATGCCGGTTATAAAGCACTATAAGGGAGTTTGCCACGTTTTCGTTGACGAGTTTGCAGACCTTGAAAAGGCTTGGAACATATGCTTTAACGCTAAAGTTCAAAGGCCCGGAGTGTGCAACGCAATGGAAACTATGCTCGTTCACTCAAAAGTCGCCGATGCCTTTATGCCTACTATGGTGGAGCTCTTTAAAAAGGCTAAGGTTGAGTTAAGGGGAGACGAAAGGACTAGGAGTTATGACCCAGACTACATAAAGCCTGCAACGGAAGAAGACTGGTACGCAGAGTATTTAGACCTGATTTTGGCAGTTAGAGTAGTTGACTCTTTAGATGAGGCTATAGACCACATAAACACTTACGGCTCCCACCACAGCGATGCCATAATCACTGAGAACTACACAAATGCGATGAAGTTTCTAAACAAGGTTGACTCTGCCGCCGTTTACGTAAACGCCTCAACCAGGTTTACAGACGGAAACGTCTTTGGCCTTGGGGCAGAGATGGGAATATCCACAGATAAGGTTCACGTAAGGGGGCCTATGGGACTTGAGGACCTTACCATACCCAAGTACATAGTTTTCGGAAACGGCCAGATAAGGGAGTAATATGATAGATAACCCTAAAGTGGGCAACCTCTTTTTCTGGTTTTTCTTCCTCGTAACTGTTCTTTGGACTTTGGTTGCCCTCTTCTTTAAGGCTTACAAGTTCTTAAGGAAAAGGTAAGGGAGCTCCCCTTTAAGGAAAGAGCTCCCTCAGTCTCTTAAAGTCGTCGGCAGGGTAGCGTTCCAAGAGAGCTCCAAGGAGAGTTATTGCAACCATCGCTTCTCCTACTACTGCCGCTGCAGGAACGGCGCACACGTCGGAGCGTTCAACTGAAGCTTCAAAGGGCTCTTTTGTCCTTATGTCAACGCTCCTTAAAGGCCTGTATAGGGTAGGTATAGGCTTCATTGCCGCCTTTACGATTATAGGTTCTCCGTTTGTTATTCCCCCTTCAATTCCCCCTGCTCTGTTAGTTAGTCTGTAAAAGCCCTTTTCACTGTTGTAGAAAATCTCGTCGTGGACCTTTGAGCCCGGGAGCTCTGCTCCCTTAAAGCCAAGTCCTATTTCAACCCCTTTAATCGCCTGTATTGACATAATTCCTTGAGCTATTCTCCCGTCAAGCCTTTTGTCCCACTGGGTATGACTCCCAAGGCCTACGGGAATTCCCGTTGCAAAGACTAAGAAAGTCCCTCCTAAACTCTCTCCCTTTTTCCTCGCCCAATCTATCTCTTCCTTAAATCTCTCTTCAACCTCCTTGTCCTTAACGGGAATCCTTACTTCTGACTCTTCAGCTAGTTTAAAGAGTTCCTTAAGCTCCTTTCCCTCTATCATCTCCCTTGGAACCTTGACGCTTCCTATAGAAAGGACGAAGCTCCCTATCTCTATTCCGAGTCTCCTTAAAATGTCTTTACAGAGAGCTCCAGCTGCCACCCTTCCTGCAGTTTCCCTTGCAGAAGAGCGCTCAAGGACGTTCCTAACGTCGTCAAATCCGTACTTTAAAACTCCCGGAAGGTCTGCGTGGCCGGGCCTTGGTCTTGATACTACTTTCTCCTTTGGGAGCTCTCCCTTTTCCGGCTTCATAATCTCTTCCCAGTTCTTGTAGTCCCTGTTCCACACTGCCATTAAAATTGGAGAGCCCAAAGTTTTACCGAGCCTAACTCCTGAGAGGAACTCTACTTTGTCCCTCTCAATTTTCATTCTTCCCCCTCTCCCGTATCCCCTTTGGCGCCTTGCCAGTTCGCTGTTTATAAAGTCAAAGTCTATTTCAAAGTTTGCAGGAACTCCTTCTAAGTAAGCAAAAATTCCCTTTCCGTGGCTCTCCCCTGCAGTAAAGAACCGAAGCATCCTTCCTCCTACAAAAATCTTGAAATTTATTCGTGATTTATAAATATTATTGGTAGTTAAATCAATGAGGTTTTAACTTGAAAACCCCGGACTTAATGGAATTGACCCAGGATAAGGGATATAAGTTCCTGTATAGATTGGTTTCTTTCCTAAGAATTCTTTTTGTTTCCATAATGGTCTTGTATTTAATTTCCTGTCTGTTTAGCTTAGGAGAGAAGCTTTTGGTTATCCTGAGGAGTTCAAAGTTTCTTATCTCTTTTCCCGTAATGAGGGAGTTCTTAACTGACTCTCTCTTTGTCCTCATTATACTTGACTTTATAAGTGCTATGTTCTACAGCAAGAGAATTCACTATGTTTTGGCCCTTTTAGAGATAGGCTTTATAGTTATAACGAGAAAGTTAATTCTCCTTGACCCTAAGCCGGAAAACGCAAGCTTGATATTTGTGCTTTCTTTAGCCGTTTCTGTTTTCTTCTACCTTATTTTTCACTTTTATAAGGTAACCGGAAGGTTAAGAAAGGGAGTAGTTGACAGGTGAGATAATAGGATTATTTTTCCATATTGCTTTTTAAAAGCGCCCGTAGCTCAGGAGGATAGAGCGCGAGATTCCTAATCTCGAGGTCGCAGGTTCGAATCCTGCCGGGCGCACCATCTTTTGTTGACAAAATCAACGAAAAACATAAAATTAGCCCCCCACTAAAAAGTTTGGAGGTTCCCCATGGCTGGGCTTGACGAGCTTTTAAGGAGCGCTCAGGAAAAGTATCTTAAGAAAGACATCCCCGACTTTAGGGTTGGAGATACAGTTAGAGTTCACGTTAAGGTTAAAGAAGGGGATAAGGAAAGGATTCAGGCCTTTGAAGGGGTGGTTATAAGGAAAAGAGGAGGAGGAACTGACGCAACCTTTACCGTTAGGAAGGTTTCGTTTGGAGTAGGAATTGAGAGGACTTTTCCCCTTCACGCTCCCGTTGTTGACAAGATAGAGGTTCTTAAGAGAGGTATCGTAAGAAGGGCAAGGCTTTACTACTTAAGGGAGCGTAAAGGAAAGGCTGCCCGAATTAAAGAGAAGAAAGAGTGGATGAGCAAGAAGTAATCCTTTCCATAGAGGAAAGCCTCTGGAAGAAAGGATTTGAGCTTGTAGGCGGAGTTGACGAGGCAGGCAGGGGGCCCTTGGCCGGCCCCGTTGTAGCTGCCGTTGTTGTATTTCCCAAGGAAGTAAAACCCTTCCTCTCTAAAGACTCAAAGAAGTTAAAGCCTAAAGAGAGAGAAGAGTTCTTTTACAGGATATACAGCGAAGCTTTAGCCGTAGGGGTTGGTTTTGCAGACTCTCTTGAAGTTGACGAGCTTAATGTTTATAGAGCAACTATCCTTGCTGCCGAAAGGGCTATAAGGGAGCTCCCCTTTACTCCCCAATTCCTAATTACCGATTACCTTAAAATCCCCTCCTTTTCAAATTCCCTTCTTGCCATTCCCAAAGGAGACGAGAGGAGTTTTTCCTGTGCCTGTGCAAGCGTAGTGGCAAAGGTCGTTAGGGACTTTATTATGGAGGAGCTCTCTTCTTTGTTCCCTGGCTACGGTTTTGAAAAGCACAAGGGATACCCTACAAAGGAGCACGTTAAAGCGATAAAATCTTTGGGTATAACGCCTATTCACAGGAAGAGTTTTGGCAAGGTCAAAGGAGAAGGGAAAGAGAGGGGAGGAGAAGGCTTCCCAGTACTTAAAGAGGAAAGGCTACGATATTATAGAGAGAAACTTTCGCTCTTGCTTAGGAGAGATAGACATAATCGCCTTTGAGAAGGAAACTGATACTTTAGTATTTGTGGAAGTAAAGGCTAGGAGCTCCCTTGCTTTTGGCCATCCCTTAGAGAGTATAACCTTAAAGAAAACTAATAGGATACGGAAAGTAGCCAGTTTATACCTTCAAAGGACTTCCATTAAATACAGGGAAGTTCGTTTTGACGTTATAACCATAGTGGGAAATAAACTCTTCCACTTGGTTAACGCCTTTTAATCGTTGCTATAATTGGGGAACCGTTTATATTAAGAGCAGGCTTAACCTTTTGTAAGGAGGTCTTGTTTTGGCAAAAGTCAGAGTTCACCAGCTTGCAAAGGAGCTGGGAATACCGTCTAAGGAGCTCTTAGAGAAGCTCAGAAACGAGCTTGACATGCAGGTTAAAAGTATTCACTCCTCTTTAGACGAAAAGCAAGTGATGCTCGTTAAAGAGTTTATAAAGCCCATAGAGGTTAAGGAGGAGACTCCTTCTTTAAAGGAAGGAGCTAAGGAAGTTGTAAAAGAGGAGACTAAAGAGGTAGAAGAGAAAGTGGTTGAGGCTGTTAAGACTCAACCAGAAGAAAAGGTAGAGGGTAAAGAAGAAGTTAAGCAGGTAGATAGAGGCGATAGGCAGGAAAGAAAAGGGGAGAAGAGTGAAAAGAAAGAAGGTAAAAAAGTTAGGAAAAGAACGGACGTTAGGGTTCTTTCCCCTGAAGAGCTTGCAAAGAGAAAGAGAAGGAGAGGAAGGAGAAAGCCTTACAGGAAAGAAGAGGAACTAAAAGAGAGGAAGAAGCCATTTAAAAAAGAGGTAAAGGAGGCGAAAGAAGAGAAGATAACCAGAGAACAGCTTGAAAAGCTGGTTGCCTCTACTAAAGAGTCAACTGCTAAAGAGAAAGAGAAACCTAAAACTCAAGAGGAGCTCTTAGCAGAAAGGAAAAGGGAGCAAAGGGAGTTTGAAGACCAGAAGCGCTTTGAAGAGCTCCTTAGGAAAATAGAGGAAAAGAACAGGGCCAAGAAGAAGAGGAAGAAAAAGAAGAAAAAAGAGGAGCCGAAGGAAACTCCTTTTGAGGAGCTCAGCGAAGAAGAGCAACTTCAGCGTTTAATTGAAGAAGAGGAAAGGGCAAACACGGTAGTTATACCTGAGGTGGTCTCTGTTAGGGAGTTTGCAGAGAAGTTAGGCGTTGAGCCAAACCAACTACTTCAAGACCTTATATCCCTTGGTAAGTTCGTTGCCATAAACCAGCCAATAGACTTTGAGACTGCAGAGAAAGTCGCTCAAAAGTACGGTAAAGTGGTTAAGCTTGAAGGGGCCGAAGAGACCTCTTTAGAGGAAGAGCTCTCTGAAACTCCGGACAGAGAAGAAGACCTTAAGCCCCGTCCTCCTGTTATAACCGTTATGGGCCACGTTGACCACGGTAAAACCACCCTCTTAGACTACATAAGGAACACTAAAGTTGCAGAGAGGGAGGCCGGTGGCATTACCCAGCACATAGGAGCTTCTGTTGTTGAAGCTGACACGAGCGAAGGTAAGAAAACCTTAGTTTTCCTTGACACGCCCGGACACGAGGCCTTTACCGCAATGAGGGCAAGGGGAGCTCAAGCTACCGATATAGTTGTCCTTGTTGTTGCTGCCGACGACGGAGTTATGCCTCAAACGGTAGAAGCGATAAACCACGCCAAGGCTGCAGGAGTTCCCATAATAGTTGCCATAAACAAAATAGACAAGCCAGGTGCCAATCCAGAAAGGGTAAAGCAGGAGCTTACCCAGCACGGCCTAATCCCGGAGGACTGGGGGGGAGATACTGTTATGGTCCCCGTCTCTGCTAAGACCGGAGAGGGTGTTGACGAGCTTTTAGAGATGATTGCCCTTCAAGCTGAACTTATGGAGCTTAAGGCAAACCCAAACAAGCCTGCCAAAGGAATTGTTCTTGAGGCAAAACTTGATAAGAAAAGGGGGCCAGTTGCTACCTTCCTTGTTCAGTCTGGGACTTTAAAAGTTGGCGATGCCGTTGTAGCAGGCCTTTACGCAGGTAAGATAAGGGCAATGTTTGACGATAAAGGAAAGCAAGTTAAAGAGGCTTCTCCCTCTATGCCGGTTGAAGTCCTCGGCCTTGAAGGCGTTCCTATGGCTGGGGATAAGTTTACCGTTGTTGAGAGCCTTGAGAAGGCAAGGAAGATTGCCCAAAAGCGTCAGGAGCTTGCTAAAGAGTCTGCCCTTGAAAAGGAAAAGAGGGTCTCTTTGGAAGACCTCTTTAGTCAAATGCAGGCAGGTGAGGTTAAGGAGCTTAACGTTGTCCTTAAGGCTGACGCTCAAGGTTCCATTGAGGCCATAAGGAAATCCCTTCAGGAGCTCTCAACTTCCGAAGTTAAGGTAAATGTAATCCACGCAGGCGTAGGTCCTATAACCGAGAACGACATAATGCTTGCTGCGGCTTCAAACGCAATAGTTGTAGGATTTAACGTGAGGCCAGATTCAGCAGCAAGGAAGGCGGCAGAGAGGGAGAAAGTTGACGTTAGGACTTACAGGGTAATTTACGACATGGTTGACGAGATTAAGAAGGCTATGGAAGGTCTCCTTGAGCCTGAGGAGAAGGAGGTTTACTTAGGCTCTGCTGAAGTTAGGGCGACCTTTAAAGTTCCCAAAGTTGGAACCGTTGCCGGCTGTTATGTAAGAGACGGAGTGATAAAGAGAAACGCAGGCGTAAGGCTGGTTAGGGACGGCGTAGTTGTTTACGAAGGGAAGATTTCCTCCTTAAAGCGCTTTAAGGACGACGTTAAAGAAGTTCAAGCTGGCTACGAGTGTGGAGTAGGCCTTGAGAACTTTAACGATATTAAAGTTGGGGACATTATAGAGTGTTATACTATAGAAAAGGTTAAGAGAGAGGCTTAATGGAGAGGGCAAAGGAGGACTTAAGGAAGACCTACTCTTCGTACTTGGAAAAGGGACTCTCTTCCAAAGAAGCCCTTGAGAAGGCTGTTAAAGAGGTAAAGGAGCGACACGGAGAGGAAGAGTTTAGGGGAGCTCTTGGGGAGTTTTTAAAAGAGCTCCTTGAATCTTACAAGCCCGAAAACCTCCCAGAGGCTGACCCTCTCCTCTCCTTTGTAGAGTCCCTTTATCAAGAGTATGACTTATTAAAACCAAAGCTTAAGTGGTTTTTAGAGAAATTGAGAGGTGAGAGTTGATACTTTCCCTGTGCCCAAACCCATCACTTGACGTTTATTACTACGTTGGAGCTCTAAAAGAGGACGACACAAACAGGGTAGAAAACCCTTTCCTCTCTGCCGGAGGTAAAGGAGTTAACGCTGCAAGGGTGATTTCCCGTTTTACGGAGGATGTCCTCCTTGCCTTACCCCTTGGAGGGTGTACCGGAGAGTGCGTTAAGGAGCTTTTAGAGGCCGAAGGAGTCTCCCTGGTTGTCGTCTCTATTTCCTCTCCAACCAGGGTTAATACGATACTTGAACAGAAAGCAAAGGGAAAGCACCTTTTAATAGCTTCTAGCGGGAGTCCCCTTTTAAAAGAAGAAAGGGAGAAACTTGAGCTTGCAGTCTGTAAGGACTACTCTCCAGAAGTTTTAATACTTGGAGGAAGCGTTCCTCCAAGCCTTCCTAAGGACTACTACGCTAGGATTATTAAAAAGTTTAAGGGAACTGGTACGAAAGTTATAGTTGACGCCGACGGGGAGCTCCTTAAAGAGGCCGTTAAAGAAGGTCCCTTTGCAATTAAACCTAACAAATATGAACTAGAGAGGTTAGTTGGCTCTCCTCTGATAGACCTTAAAGAGATTGTAGAGGCTGCAAAAGAAATCTTAAAGTTTGGCGTAGAAGTTGTTATTGTTTCACTGGGAGAATTTGGAGCTCTTGGAGTAAGTAGAGAGGAGATTTTTAGGGTGGTTCCTCCGAAAGTTGAAGTTAAGAATACCGTTGGAGCCGGAGATTCTTTAGTTGGAGCTTTTGCCTATGGTGTTTACTCTGGGAAGAGTTTAAAAGAGGCAGTTAAACTGGGAGTTGCCTGCGGAACTGCAACGGTTATGGAGGAAGGGGTTAAGCTCTGTAGCCCTGAAACTTTAAAGAGCCTTTTAAAAGAAGTTAAGGTTTTACCTTTGGCTTAGAGCTTGGAGCCTTAAAATGGACAAAAATAAGCTGAAAATTAATAAAACGGCTTTTATAGTTTTCTCTCTTATTTCCTCCTTTCTCTTGTTTATTTTTGGACTTAGTGAGCTGTTTTCCCTAAACTTAAGAGAGCTTGGATACCTTGAGCTGTTTTCTTCTGTCTTAATAATACTTAACGCTTTATTCTTTTTAAAAACTAATAACTATAACCTTCACAGTAGTGTTTATCTGCTGTCGGTAATGGTAATTTTCATTCTCCTGTTAATTTACGGAGGTGTTGAGAACACGGGTATATTCTGGATTTTCTTGTTTCCCTTCTTAGTTTCTTTTTTAAAGAGTCCAGGTGAAAGTCTCTGGTGGAACCTCCTTTACATCTTCTTGATTTCCTCTGTGATAGTTTTAAATGTGTTGGGATTTATATCCCTTCCCTATTCAAAGGAAGTGCTCTTTATTGGAATGCTCGTTTTTATCGTAGTTCTGTTTTTAGACTACCTGCACATTAAGCTTACGCTGGAGCTTTATTCAAAGATTGAGCGTTTGGCAGTTAAGGACCACTTAACGGGCCTTTACAATAGGGCTTTTATTTTCCCTTACCTTACCAAGGAGCTTGAAAAGGTAAAGAGGGGAGAGGTAAGAAGGGTCTGTGTAGCCTACATAGACCTTGATAACTTTAAACAGATTAACGACACGATGGGACACTTGGTAGGGGACGAGGTTTTAAAGGAGTTTTCAAAACTCCTTATTAGCTTTTTTAGGAAAGAGGACGTAGTTGCTAGGATAGGGGGGGACGAGTTCTTACTTGTCTTTTCTAACTGTAAACCTAAGGAGATAAGGGAAAGGTTAGAGGAGCTCCGAAAAAAGGTTGAAAAAAAGTTTGCCAAGTACAAAGTCTCTTTGAGTTTTGGCTTAGCTACAGCTCCGGAAGACGGCCTTCTACCTTATTCTTTACTGGGAGTTGCCGATAGAAGAATGTACGAGGATAAAAGGAAAAAAGAGAGGTTTAAATCTCGTCCCACCCTTCAACGGCACTTGCCTGATTATAACTCGTAACAGTTGACTCAAAGAAGTTTGCCTTAACGTTTCCTTCTCCTCCCGTATCTGCAATCCTCTCAAGGTGTTCATAAGGGTTTGGCCTGTCGGGGAAAATAGGTTCAAGCCCTAAGGCTTTTAACCTTTTGTTTGCTATATAGTAGGTATAGTCCTCTATTGACCTTTCGTTCATGCCCAAGATTTTGTTCCCTATGACCTTTTTGCTGAACCTTTGCTCCTGCTCAACTGCTATTTTAAACATCTGGTAAATCTTATCTTTTGTTAAGTATTTCTTAAAGCCTTCGTCTGTTAAGTCTTTCATAAAGTGCTCAAAGAGTATTACGTGGGTAAGCTCGTCCCTGTTTATGTACCTTATTATGTCGGCAGTTCCCTGCATTAAGTTCCTTGAGGCTAAGTTGTAAAAGAACATAAAACCGTTATAAAAGTAAAGGCCTTCAAGGAGGTAGTTTCCTATTAAGACCTCTCCGTAGTTTTCCATCGTTGGCTCTTCTAAGAACTTCTGGTATATGTCTGCTATGTACTTGTTCCTCTCAAAGAGAATGGGGTCTTTCTTCCACCAGTAGTAAACCTCCTCCCTCTTCTCTGCAGGAACGACGCTCTCAATAGTGTAGCCGTAGCTTTGTGAGTGAATCGCTTCTTGGTAGGCGTGAATTGAAAGGTCAATTGTTATCTCAGGAGCTTTAACGTAGGCTGCTATGTTGGGGATGTTGGTAGTTTGAATGCTGTCAAGGAAGACTAAGAAAGAGATTATCTCGTCGTAAGCCTGCCTTTCGTCGTCTGTAAGCTCTTTGTAGTCTTGGAGGTCTTGGGTTAGGTCAACGGTTTCCGGTATCCAGAAGTTGGCCATCATTACCCTATAAAGCTTTGTAGCCCATTCATACTTTATTACGTTTAGGTTAAAAATGTTGGTCGTATCCCCGTGGAGGATTCCCCTCTTTGACACTTCGTCATCTCCTTGGGGATTAAAAATGGGGCGGGGTTTTAAGAGCTCTCTCTTAACGTCTGCCATTTCCCCTCCTAATTTCCTATGTTGAGTTGATAATTATAAGTCTGAATTTTTCATTCGGGGGGCAACTTGGTTTTGTTTGAAGAGTACTTTAGGGGTAAAGAGTTTAAGTGGGACATAGGCCTTGATAGGGTAAAAGGGGCAATTGAGGAGTTTGGAGGTAAAGATTACCCTTCTATTGTGGTTGCAGGGACAAACGGGAAAGGGACAACTTCCCACTTAATAGCCGAGGCATTAAAAAAGCAGGGTTTAAAAGTAGGCCTTTTCACTTCTCCCCACGTTTACTCCTTTAGAGAAAGGGTAAAGGTGGACTTAAGGGAAGTTTCTTCTGGAGAGCTTAATAGGGCATTTAAGGGAATTTTACCTATCGTTGAGAAGTTTAACCTTTCCTACTTTGAGGCTTCCCTAATTTTGGCTTTAAACCTCTTTAAAGAAAGGGAAGTTGACTGTGGGGTTTTTGAGGTGGGGCTCGGAGGGAGGCTTGACGCTGTTAACGCCTTAGACAATCAGCTTGCAGTCTTAACCGGAGTCTCTTTAGACCACACAAACTATTTGGGTTCTACGATAGAAGAGATAGCTAAGGAAAAGGTAGCCGTTTTTAAAGGTAAGGGGGTCGGGGTAGTATCTGAAGTTAAAAGAGAGGTTCTTAAAGTCTTAGAGAGTGAGTTTAGGGGAGAGCTCCACCTTTACGGTAGGGACTTCTGGGCTGACCGAATGAAGCTCTTTAAATTTGGAACTTCTTTTTATTACATGGGACAGCTTCCCATTAAGCTTAAACTTGTGGGTAAGCACTACTGTAAGAACGCATCAACTGCCATTAGGGCTGCACAGGTTTTCTGTGAGAGGTTTTTGGGGAAGAAGTTTAAGATACCAGAAAGTTTCTCGGTAGTCCTTCCTGGGAGGTTTGAAATCTTAAGAGAGGAGCCCTTAGCCCTCTTTGACGGTGCCCACAACCGGGAGGCTTTAACTTCTCTCTTTAACACGCTTAAAGAGCTTAACTTAAAGGCTTCAGTTGTCTTTGGCTCTTTTAAGGACAAAGAGCTCCCTTTAAACCTTAAAGCCGTTAAGGATTACTTAGACTGGAGCTCTGGAGAGCTCCTTTTAGTTGAAATCCCTTCAGAAAGGGGAGCAAAGCTTGAGTTCCTCCTTGAAACCGCCAGAGAAGTTGGAATAAGGAAAGTTAAATCCCTTGACAGGATAACCTTAAAAAGCCTTAACTTCCCCGTAGTTTTAACAGGCTCTTTTTACTTAGGAGGTCTTATTGAAAGAGGTTGAGTTTCTCTGGAAAGCTGAAAAACCAGAGGACTTTATAGTGAAGGAGGTTTCAGACTTTGAAGGTGATGAAAGGGGAGAGAACTACCTTTACCTCCTTGCAAAGAGGAACTACGCCACTAGGGAGCTCTCAGACCTTTTAGGTTTCTCCTACGCAGGCATGAAAGATAAGTTTGCCCTTACCTTTCAGAAGGTCTCCTTTAGCTCTTTTAAGGGAGAGTACCTAGGGAAAGTTGAAGGCGAGAGGTGGTATTTCTTAAAGTTTATTAAGAGAATAAGGAAGAAAGTAAAGGTGGGAAACTTAAAGGGAAACAGGTTTGCCGTTAAGCTAAACTTCCCCTTTATTCCTAAATGTGTTTTCGTTAACTACTACGACGTTCAGAGGATTAGGGGTAATTACAAAAAGGGAAGGGAGCTCCTTTTAAAGGGAAAAAGAAGGCTTAGCTGGAGAGAGAACTTCCTCATAGACTCTTACCTTTCTTACCTTTGGAATAAGAGCTTAGAGCTCTACCTAAAAGAGAGATTTAAAGGCTACTATGTTTTAGATAGAGGAGAGAAATTCTTTATCCCTTTGGGCTTAGAGGAAAAATACCTTCAGCTTCCCAAGTTCTGGACGCTCTTAGGCTATAAGAAAAAGCTTTTAACATCAGAGCCTTATTATGAAAAGGTCTTAAAGGAAGAGGGAGTCAGTTTGAGAGAGCTCCTTAACCTCTTAAAGGCTTTAGGCATAAAGGGAGACTACAGGATGAGCTATGTTTTTGTTAGGGACTTTAAAGTTATAGGTCGCTACTGCCACTTCTTCCTTCCAAAAGGCTCCTTTGCTACTATGTTTTTAAAACATCTTCAGAGGATTTAGGTTGAACAGTAAACTTTACGATTACCTCTCTCCCTGTAAGCTTTGTCCTAGAAACTGCTCGGCAAAAAGGCTTAAGGGAGAAAGAGGCTTTTGTAAAGTCCTTGAAAAGCCCATGGTTTCATCCTTTGGTCCCCACTACGGGGAAGAGCCAGTTTTGGTAGGCTGGAGAGGTTCTGGAACCGTTTTCTTTACCGGGTGCAACTTAGGGTGCGTTTTCTGTCAAAACTACCAGATTTCCCACCTTACGGAGGGGGAGGAAGTTAGCGTTTCGGAGCTCTCAGACATAATGCTCTACCTTCAAGCTCTAGGTTGCCACAACGTAAACCTGGTTAGCCCTACCCATCAGGTTCCCCAGATTTTCTCGGCAGTTGAAGAGGCAAAAGCAAAAGGACTTAAAGTGCCAATAGTCTATAACTGTGGAGGATACGAGAGCTTAGAAGTCCTAAAGGAGATAAAGGGACTCGTTGACATATACATGCCCGACCTTAAAACCTTGAGCAAAGAGTTTTCCTTAAAATACCTTAAAGCTCCAGATTATCCAGAAGTTGTAAAAGAGGCCCTCCTTGAAATGAAGTCTCAAGTTGGAGACCTTCAGGTTAACGAGTTTGGACTTGCAACTAAAGGTCTAATCGTAAGACACCTTGTTATGCCCAACTGGGTAGATGACACTAAAGAGGTCTTAAAGTGGATAGTAGATAACTTGGGAAGGAACACCTACACCAACCTTATGGACCAATACTACCCTTACTATAAAGCCTGCGATTACCCGGAGATATGTAGGAGGATAACCCAAAGGGAATTTGAAGAGGCTTACGCTTATGCAAAATCCTTGGGCTTAAGGCTTGCAGTTTAGGAGGAGAGTTGATTAAAAAGGGAGAGGTTATCTTAGCTCCAATGGCAGGCTACACCCACTCTGCCTTTAGGAGGCTTTGCAAAGAGCTTGGAGCAGACAGAACATACTCTGAACTTATGAACGCCACCGGTATAGTAAACAGGGGAGAGGAAAGGGAGCTTGCCTACTTTACCCCTTTAGAGAGACCAATTCACCTTCAGGTTTACGGAAGAAACCCTGAAGAGATAGCCAAAGCTGCTGCCGTGTTGGCCGAGAAATATAGGCCTGAGGCTATAGACATTAACTTTGGCTGCTCCGTTAAGAAGGTCTTAAAGGCAAAGGCTGCAGGCTACCTTCTCCAGTTCCCCAAAGTTATGGGGGAGATAGTAAGGGAGACTGTAGAAGCTTTAAAGCCTTACTCTGTTCCGGTTAGCGCTAAAATAAGGTTAGGTTTTTACGAGGATAACCTTAAAGAGATTGCAGAGAACCTCCTAAAAGGTGGAGTCTCTCTCATAGCCCTACACCCGAGAACTGCCAAGCAAGGCTTTTCCGGAGAGGCAGACTGGAGCAAAGTTAAGCTCTTAAAAGAAATAGCAGGAGAAGTTCCCGTTGTTGGGAGTGGCGACATTAAGACCTGGAAAGAGATAGAGAGGAAGTTTGAGGAGTTTAACTGCGACGGAGTAATGGTAGGAAGGGCTGCAGTGTCAAATCCTTGGATATTTAAGGAATACAGGGAGAAAAGGGACATAGAAGTTCCTTTAAAGGAAAGAGTTGACTTTATACTTAGGGAGCTCTCTTTAATGTGGGAATTCTTCCCCAAAGAGAAGGCCTGTAAAGTTATAAAGGCTCACATTACCCAAATCTTCAAAGGTATTAGAGGAAAGGCCCGCTTCAACGAGTTGGTTATGAAGAGTAAAGACTGTAAGGAACTCATTGACAACCTTAAAAGGGTTAAACAAACCACTTTACAAATTTAGTTCCCTTTGATAAATTTCCACTTGCCTTTCGCCGCCGGTTAAACAGTTGGAGGAGGTCTTAGATGCCGATAGATAAGGATGTTGTAGAGGAGATTGTAAAGAAGTACGGTTTCCACGAGAAGGATACCGGCTCGCCGGAAGTCCAGATTGCAATCCTCACAGAGAGGATAAAGAGGTTAACCGAGCACTTTAAGGAGCACAAGCACGACAACTACAACAAGAGAGCCCTTCAGAGGCTGGTTGGCCGCAGGAAGAAACTCCTTAAGTACCTTAAAGAGAAAGACTTTAACAGGTACAGGAACATAGTTTTAAAGCTTGGCCTCAGAAAGTAATTTTGGGAGGTTCTCCTCCCTTTCCTCTCCTTCTCCTTTACCCTTCCTATTTGTAGTCTTACCCCTTGCCTACTATAATTGTAGCAGTTGAGTTTATCTTTAAATTTCTATACAGAATACAATTTCGGAGGTTATCAATGTCTGTTTCTGAAGTAGCAGTTGAGGTGGGAGGAAGGCCCCTTCGCTTTCAAACTGGAAAGCTTGCAAAGCAGGCTGACGGTTCCGTCTTAGTCTCTCAAGGGGATACTATGGTTTTGGTTACTGCAGTAATGAGCGACGAGCCAAGGGAAGATATAGATTTCTTTCCCCTTTTGGTTGAATACAGGGAAAGGGCCTACGCAGCAGGTAAGATACCGGGGGGCTTTATAAAGAGAGAGGGAAAGCCTTCAGATGAGGAGGTTTTAAAGTCAAGGGTTACCGATAGGTCAATTAGACCTCTCTTCCCAAAAGGCTTTAAAAATGACGTTCAGGTTGTAGCCTTCGTTATCTCTGCAGACCAGGAAAACGACCCTGCAGTTTTAGCAATAAACGGAGCTTCTGCGGCGCTTCACGTTTCAAGGATTCCCTTTGAAGGTCCAGTTGGTGCAGTAAGGGTTGCAAGGGTTAACGGAGAGCTCCTAATAAACCCTTCCTACCAAGCCCAGCAGGAGGCCGACATAAACCTCGTAGTTTCTGGGACTAAAGATGCGGTTGTTATGGTAGAGGGAGGAGCAAGAGAGGTTCCGGAAGAGGAGGTTTTAGACGCCATACTCTTTGCTCACCAAGAGATAAAGAGGATAGTTGAGGCTCAAGAAGAGTTAAGGTCCCTTGCAGGTAAGGAGAAGTATGAATTTGTGGCTCCTTCCCTTGATGAGACCACAAAAGAGAAGATTAAGAAGTGGGTATTTGAAAGGATAGAGCCCGTTATAACTATAAAGGACAAGCACGAAAGGAGAGAAAAACTTCGGGAGCTTAAAGAGCTTATGCTGATAGAGCTCTCAATACCTGAGGAGGAAGAGCTCCTTGCCAAAGAGGCCTTCAACGAGGCAGAGAAGGAATTTGTAAGGAAAATGGTCCTTGAAAGGGGAGTCAGAATTGACGGGAGGAAGCCTGACGAGATAAGGCCTATTACCATAGAGGTAGGTTTACTTCCCAGAGCTCACGGTTCGGCTCTCTTTACGAGGGGCCAAACTCAGGCTTTAGTTACTACCACTTTAGGAACTCCAGAAGAGTATCAAGTCGTAGAAGGCTTACTCCCCGAAGAGCAAAAGAGGTTTATGCTCCATTACAACTTCCCTCCCTTTTCCGTAGGTGAGATTTCACCCTTAAGGGGTCCTGGAAGGAGGGAGATAGGGCACGGAGCTCTAGCAGAGAGAGCCCTTACTCCGGTTATACCCTCTGAGGAAGAGTTCCCCTACGTTATAAGGGTCGTTTCAGACATCCTTGAATCAAACGGCTCTTCCTCAATGGCTACCGTTTGCGGAGGTTCCCTATCCCTTATGGACGCAGGAGTTCCCATAAAAGCTCAAGTTGCCGGTATTGCAATGGGACTAATTATGGAGGGGGACAAGTTCGTCGTTCTTTCAGACATCTTAGGAGACGAAGACCACCTTGGAGACATGGACTTTAAAGTTGCAGGAACGAGGAAAGGCGTCACTGCCATTCAGATGGACTTAAAGGTTAAAGGTATAAAGAGAGAAGTCCTTTCAAAAGCCCTTGAGCAAGCCCGCCAAGGTAGGCTCTACATCCTTGATAAGATGGACCAGGTAATAAGTGAGCCGAGGAAAGAGATATCCCAATACGCTCCAAGGATAGTTTCAACCAAGATAGAGCCTGAGAAGACAAAAGACCTTATAGGTCCTTCTGGTAAGACCATAAAAGCCATAATTGACAAGGCAGGGGTTAAGATAACCATTAAGGAAGACGGAACCGTTTTGGTCTCTGCTCCAAACGAAGAGGCGGCAGCACAGGCAATTAAGATGATTGAGGACGTTACGAAAGACCTTGAAGTAGGAAACACCTATTTAGGCAAGGTTACGAGAGTTGAGAACTACGGGGCTTTCGTTGAGCTTGCTCCCGGCAAAGTTGGCCTTATTCACATATCAAAGCTTCCTCCGGAGGTAAGGGAGAACATATTTGAGCACATTAAAGTTTCTGACATTATTCCGGTTAAGATAGTTGAGTTTGACCAGCTTGGAAGGCCTAAGTTAAGTAGAATAGACGTTTCGCCTGAAGAGGAGAAAAAGCTTAGGGAGGCTGGAGGCTTTTACAGTGAGCCAGAAGGAAAGGAAAAGTAGTTGGGCCTTAGGTTGGGTAGCCGTAAAGGGCAAAGAGATTTCCTTTAATGAAGAATTCCTTGACGTTGCAGTTAAGCTCCACTCTCTCCTTGGAGGGAAGTTAGAGAGGTTAGGGAACACTTTTAACCTTTACCTAGATAAGGATTTTGAAGTTAACGAGGTTAACTACGACTTCCTTAGGGGAGTTTTTGAAGCCGGAGGAGTATTTGGGGAGGGTGCCTGTTTTGTTCCTAAAGTAAATACCCTGAACCTTTCTCCTCTCCTTTCCCCTTTCTCTCCTAAAGAAAGTGAAGAGGGTTTTTTCCTGACTGGAGAGGGAATGAACCTCTTTTTGCATACTCTCTACGACCTTGAAACTCAAGAGCGTGCAGAGTACTTCTTTAATAAGTTCTTAAACTTCATAACTGGCAGCAGCTGGGAAAGGAGAGTTTTTTACTACTCTTTGGAGGAGGGAGCTCTCCCCCCCTTTAAAAAGAGGATTTCAGACAGCGGTTTTGACCTATACTTGATTAAGCTTATAAAAAAAGAGGGAAACCTCTACTTCTTTGATACTGGAGTGAGGGTTTCTCCTCCTCCTGGTTTCTACTTTGACCTAGTTCCCCGTTCTTCAATTTACAAGTCTGGCTTTATACTCGCAAACTCTGTTGGGATAATAGACATGACCTATAGGGGAACTATAAAGGTTCCTTTAGTTAAAGTTAAGGAGGGAGCTCCAGAACCTACCCTACCTTGGAGGGCCGTTCAGCTGATACCGAGAAGGTTTTATCCCCTTGAAATGGTTAAAGTGGAAGAACTTGACTCTACCTTAAGGGGAGAAGGAGGATTTGGCAGCACAGGATAGGGGGAAAGATTGATTCCTTTAAAGGACATTAACCCTAGCAGTAAAACTCCCGTAATTACGATTCTTATAATCCTTTCTTGCTTTTTGGTCTTCTTCTACGAGCTCTTCCTCCCTCCCTTATTAAGGGAGGTTTTTATTAACATGTTTGCCGTAATCCCTTTTGAGATAAACCACGGAGTTGACCTTCCCCCTCCAGACCCTCTAACTCCCTATGGCAATTTAGTCTCCTATCAATACCTCCACGGCGGATGGCTCCACATTATAGGGAATATGCTTTTCCTCTGGGTCTTTGGAGACAACGTTGAGGAGAAACTCGGTAGGTTAAATTACCTTTTCTTCTATACTCTTTGCGGAGTAGTTGCGGCCCTCGTTCAGGCTTTCGTCTATCCAGATTCTAAACTTCCCTTAATTGGGGCTTCCGGGGCAATCAGCGGGGTTTTAGGTGCCTATGCTGTGATGTTTCCCCGGGCCCAAATTATTACCTTAATATTTATCTTTTTCTTTGTTGACGTAGTGGTAATTCCTGCTGTTATCTGGATAGCAATCTGGTTTGCTTTTCAGTTTATAAGTGCCCTCATTTCTATTAACCACCTGTCAGTAGGAGGTGTTGCTTGGTTTGCACACTTGGGAGGTTTTATATGTGGAGTTATACTTTCAAAGCTCTTTTGTCTTCTTAAGAGGCCTTGAAAGTTCTTACGAGTCCTTTTAATTTAAGTAAATGCAAACTATTTGCAATTGGAGGCCGTTTTGAAGAAGGAGAAACTTTACATATTTGACACTACCTTAAGGGACGGAGAGCAAACGCCGGGGGTTAACTTAACCGTTGAAGAAAAGGTTCAGATAGCTAAACAGTTGGAGCGATTGGGAGTTGACGTAATAGAGGCTGGCTTTGCCGTAAGCTCTCCGGCAGACTTTGAAGCAGTGAAAAGAATTGCAAAAGAGGTTAGAAACTCAACAGTTTGTTCCCTTGCAAGGGCTTTAGAGGGAGACATAAAAACCGCCTGGGAAGCTCTTAAAGAGGGGAATAAAGTTAGGATTCACACCTTTATAGCTACTTCTGACATTCACCTTAAGTACAAGCTTAAGATGAGCAGAGAGGAGGCATTAAAGAGGGCCGTTGAGGCCGTTAAACTTATAAAGGATGTGAGCGAGGGTAAGGCCGAGGTTGAGTTCTCCGCCGAAGATGCGGGAAGGACGGAGCTTAACTACTTGTGTGATGTGGTTGAGGCTGTTATAGAGGCAGGAGCTCAGGTTGTTAACATACCAGATACCGTAGGGTATGCCGTTCCAGACGAGTGGTATGAAAAAATTCTCTACCTTAAAGAAAACGTTCCTAACATTGACAAAGCAATAATTAGCGTTCACTGCCACAATGACCTTGGCCTTGCAACCGCTAACTCCCTAATGGCAGTAAAGGCAGGAGCCCGTCAAGTTGAGTGCACAGTTAACGGAATTGGCGAAAGGGCAGGAAACGCTGCAATGGAAGAGATAGTAATGGCCGTTAAGGTTCGCTCAGACCAGTTTCCCGTTTACACGGACATAGATACTAAGCAGATTTACAAGACCTCACAGCTTGTAAGTAGGCTCACAGGAATACTCATATCAAAGACGAAGCCCATTGTTGGAGACAACGCTTTTGCCCACGAGTCTGGAATTCACCAGCACGGGGTCCTTGCCTGTAGAGAAACCTACGAGATTATGAAGCCTGAAGATATAGGTCTTTCTGAGTCTAAAATCGTTCTCGGTAAGCACTCAGGCCGCCACGCTTTTAAGAAGAAGCTTGAGGAGATGGGGTTGGAGCTCCCCCCTGAAAAGTTTGAAGAGGCCTTTAGAAGGTTTAAGGAGCTTGCTTCAAGGAAAAAGGAGATTTACGACGTTGATGTGGAGCTCCTAATAGACAACCTTGAAGGTGAAAAGGAGAGTACATATCAGCTCCTTTACAATCAAGCTGTAAGTGGAGAAGGGATAATTCCCTCTGCAACGGTAAAGATATCTACCCCTGAAGGAGAAAAGCTAGGGCTTTCTGTAGGAAACGGCCCGGTTGATGCCACCTATAAGGCCATAAAAAACGCGTTAGGTTTAGATAGGGAGCTTCAGCTTAAAGACTTTAAAATAAGGGCTCTAACTGCCGGTACAGATGCGCTGGCAGAGGTATTCATAACCATAGAAGCCGGAGGGATAAAAGTTAGCGGAAGAGGTGTTGACCAAGACATAGTTAGAGCTTCGGCCCTTGCCTTCATTGAGGCCCTCAACAGACTTGAAAGGAGAAAAACTAAAAAAGGAGGAATTTAAACTCCTTTTCTCCTTTACCTTTTACTTTTCCTCTCTTCCTTGACAAACTTAATTACCTTTGCTTATATTCAGGCCGTCAAACTATCTAAGGAGGAACAGTATGCCCACAATTAACCAGCTGGTTAGAAAAGGGCGCGAGAAGAAACTCAAGCGCTCAAAGGCACCGGCTCTTCAGGGAAACCCCCAAAAGAGAGGTGTTTGCGTTAGGGTTTTTACCACTACGCCTAAAAAGCCAAACTCTGCTCTCCGTAAGGTTGCAAGGGTAAGGCTCTCTAACGGTATCTCCGTTACTGCTTACATTCCCGGTATAGGCCACAACCTTCAGGAACACTCTGTAGTTCTAGTTAGGGGCGGAAGGGTTAAAGACCTGCCAGGTGTTAGGTACAAGATTATCCGTGGAGCTCTTGACGCTGCCGGAGTTGAAGGAAGAAGGCAGTCCCGCTCTAAATACGGAACAAAAAGACCTAAAGAGAAAAAATAATTAGGAGAGGAAGGCTATGCCAAGGAAAGGACCAGTTCCACCTAGAGAAATTCTTCCCGACCCAGTTTACGGAGACAAGCTTGTAGCTAAACTAATTAACAAGGTAATGAAAGACGGGAAGAAAAGTAAGGCAGAGAAGATAGTTTACGGCGCATTTGAAATCATCAAAGAGAAACTTGGAGAAGACCCCCTTAAAGTCTTCCACAAAGCAGTAGAAAACGTAAAGCCTTTAATGGAAGTACGTCCACGCCGTGTTGGTGGTGCTACATACCAAGTTCCAATGGAAGTTAACGAGAGAAGGCAAATGCACCTTGCCTTAAAGTGGATCGTGGACGCTGCACGTGCTCGTTCCGAGCGCGGAATGGTAAACAAGCTTGCAAATGAGCTTATTGACGCCTACAACGAAAGGGGCGGAGCTTTTAAGAAGAAGGAAGACACCCACAGAATGGCCGAGGCAAACAAGGCCTTTGCCCACTACAGGTGGTAATTAAAGCCAATTTGGGAGGAAACCTTGAGCAAACAGCAAGCCCTTATAAAACAGATTAAAGTTCCCCTTGAAAAGGTTAGGAACATAGGAATTATTGCTCACATAGACGCAGGTAAGACAACAACTACCGAGCGTATCCTTTACTACACCGGCCGTATCCACAAGATAGGAGAAGTCCACGAAGGTGCGGCCGAGATGGACTGGATGGAGCAGGAAAAGGAGAGGGGAATTACCATTACCTCTGCTACTACTACCTGCTTTTGGAGAGACCACCGTATCAACATAGTTGATACTCCCGGCCACGTTGACTTTACCATTGAGGTAGAGCGTTCTTTGAGGGTTCTTGACGGTGCCGTAACTATCCTCTGTTCCGTTGGAGGCGTCCAGCCTCAGACTGAGACTGTTTGGCGCCAAGCAGATAAGTACAGGGTTCCCAGGATAATCTTCGTTAACAAAATGGACAGGATAGGTGCAGACTTCTTTAAAGTAGTTAAGGATGTTGAGGAGAAGTTAGGAGCTAAGCCTGTTCCCGTCCAAATACCCATTGGCTCAGAAGACCAGTTTAAGGGAGTTGTTGACCTTATCTCAATGAAAGCGATTGTTTGGGAAGAGGAGACATTAGGAGCTAAGTACCACTATGAGGAGATACCTGAAGAGCTCCAAGACTTAGCCCAAGAGTGGCGAGAGAAGATGCTTGAAGCCCTTGCAGATGTTGACGAAGAGATAATGATGAAGTACCTAGAAGGAGAGGAGATAACAGAGGATGAGATAAAGGCTGTCTTAAGAAAGGGAACTATTGAGATTAAGTTCTTCCCTATGCTCTGTGGTTCTGCTTTTAAGAACAAAGGAGTTCAGCCTCTCCTTGACGCCATAGTTGACTACCTCCCGTCTCCCCTTGACATACCTCCTGTTAAGGGTGTCAACCCTAAAACCGGAGAAGAAGAGGAAAGACCTGCCTCTTACGATGCCCCCTTTGCGGCTCTTGCCTTTAAGATTTTAACCGACCCTTATGTTGGTCAGCTTACCTTTATTAGGGTTTACTCGGGGTTAATGGAGTCTGGTTCTTACGTTTATAACGCTACAAGGGATAAAAAAGAAAGGCTTGCAAGGATTCTCCGTATGCACGCAAACAAGAGAGAAGAGATTCCAGTTTTAGGTGCAGGGGACATTGCAGCTGCGGTAGGTTTAAGAGAAACTTATACCGGGGATACTCTTTGCGACCCTAATCACCCGATTCTCCTTGAAGCGATGGAGTTCCCAGAGCCCGTTATCTCTATTGCAGTTGAGCCTAAGACTAAAGCAGACCAAGAAAAACTCTCAATTGCCCTTCAAAAACTTGCAAAGGAGGACCCCTCTTTTAGAGTCTCCACAGACCACGAAACTGGGCAGACTATCATCTCTGGTATGGGAGAGCTCCACCTTGAGATAATCGTTGACCGTCTAAAGAGGGAATTTGGAGTTGAGGTAAATGTAGGAAAGCCTCAAGTTGCTTACAGGGAAACTATTAGAAGCGAAGTTACCCAAGAAGGTAAGTTCATTAAACAGACAGGTGGTCGCGGTCAGTACGGGCACGTGTGGCTCAAGATAGAGCCCCTTGAAAGGGGTAAAGGTTTTGAGTTTTATGAAACCATAAAAGGTGGAGTTGTTCCCAAAGAATACATACCTGCCGTAGAGGCCGGAGTTAAAGAGGCGATGGAGACAGGAGTTGTTGCCGGCTATCCTATGACTGACGTTAAAGTTACCCTTTTTGACGGCTCCTACCACGAGGTTGACTCTTCAGAGCTTGCCTTTAAGATAGCCGCTTCTATGGCCTTTAAAGAAGGAGCCAAAAAGGCTAACCCTGTTCTCCTTGAGCCCATAATGGAGGTTGAAGTTACCACTCCTGAAGAGTTTATGGGAGATGTTATAGGAGACCTTAACAAGCGTCGCGGTAGGGTTCAAGGAATGGAAGCCCGCGGGAACGCTCAAGTTGTTAGAGCTCTCGTTCCCCTTGCCGAGATGTTTGGCTATGCAACAGACCTTCGTTCAATGACTCAGGGTAGGGCTACCTACATAATGAAGTTTAGCCACTACGAAGAAGTTCCGCCAAACGTTGCGGAGCAGATAATAGGAGAAAGGAACAAATAACTAAGGGCCCCCTTTTGGGGGCTTTACCTTTCTTTAGACCTTTACAAATTTTGCTCTTTGCATATAATTCCAGCCTGCAGAACTTGGTCTTTTAAAAACCAATAAGGCGTATTTAAGGAGGATAAAATGGCAAAGGAAAAGTTTGAAAGGACCAAACCCCACAAAAACGTGGGAACAATCGGCCACGTTGACCACGGAAAAACAACCCTAACAGCAGCAATCACCCACTGCCTTGCCCTCCAAGGTAAGGCCA
>JALSNF010000045.1 GCA_026987115.1 Desulfurobacteriaceae bacterium | reverse complement strand
GCAATTGGAGCAGAGGTTGAAGAACTCCCTGACGGTATGGTAATAAAGGGGAAAACTCCACTAAAAGGTGGGAGAATTAAATCCTACGGCGACCACCGAATAGCTATGACTTTTACCGTTGCTTCGCTCATATCTCGGGAGGCTATAGAGATAGATGATGTTGAGTGTGTAAAAACTTCATATCCGGGATTTTTTGAAGACCTTAAACAACTTTTAAGGTAAGTGCTTCTTCAAGAAATTTAATCGTCTTTAAATTGTTGTAAGGTTATATCCTCATTGAACTTGATTTTTCACAGTTAGATTCTTATGTTTAAGGTTGAACTTTAGTTAGGAGATTCTAACTATGGAAGCAATCCCTAAGAGGAAATTTAGGTGCCTTGACTGTGGCTATGAATTTGAGGAGCCTTTTGGAAAGCCACGTTGGATGGTTAAATGTCCAAAGTGTGCAAGTGGGAACATTGTAAGGGTTAACGCACCTTCAGGTTGGTGTGGTAGAGGTAGGAGATGGAGAGAAGGGCAAGGTAGAGGTTGGGGATGGCGTGGAAAGTGTAGGTGGTAGCTTATGCCTTCTCCTTCCTCCTGAGTATTGCGTTTTCCTGTAGTGGGAGCTCCCTATCAAACTCAATAAGAGCTACTTGGTTTGGGTTAGCCTCCCTTACCCTTTCTTCCCTTCCTTTCCTTTCAACTTTTATCCCTTTAACCTTTGCTTTAAATGTTTTTACGTTAGGCAAAAAGAGCTCCACTTCCTCTTCTAACCTTACCTTGTTCCTAACCTGCCACTTCCCACCTTTAAAAACTCCCAAGAACTTAAACTCCCTTATGTAGGAACTGGTTTCGTAGTGTTGGAGTATCTCTTCTTCTCTCTTTAAAAAACCTAAGGTGTACGGTCTGTGGCTTACCTTCTTTAGCTCTTCAAGTAAAGTGGGGAGCTCTTCCTTAAATGCGCTGATGCCCTTCTCCTTTATAAGTTTTACTGCCCTTTTGTAAACGCTTGTGGTTATAGCTACGTAATAAGAGCTCTTTACCCTCCCTTCTATTTTTAAAGAGTCAACTCCGGCCTCTATTAGTTGCGGTAAAAGGGGTAAGGCACAAAGGTCTTTTGAGTTAAATATGTATGTTCCTGTTTCGTCTTCTTCTATTGGGAAAAACTCCCCCGGCCTTGTCTCTTCTACCAAGTAGTACTTCCAGCGGCAACTCTGAGAGCAGGCTCCCTTGTTGCTTTCTCTGTAAGAGAGGTAGTTTGAAAGGAGACATCTACCTGAGTAGGCCATGCACATTGCACCGTGAACGAATACTTCAAGTTCAACCTCAGGGACTTTTTCCTTTATCTCTCTAATCTCTTCTATAGAGAGCTCCCTTGCAAGGACCACCCTCTTTGCTCCAAGCTCCCTGTAAACTTCAACTGCTCTATAGTTTGTCGTGTTTGCTTGTGTGCTAATGTGCACTTCAATCTCGGGAGCTCTTTCCCTTACCGTTTTTAAAACTCCAAGGTCGGAGACTATGAAAGCGTCAGGTTTAAGCGGTTTAACCTCGTCTATAAACCTTTCAATTCCCTTAAAGTCGTCGTTTCTGGCAAAGGCGTTTAGAGTTATGTAAACCTTTGCTCCCTTTTCGTGGGCGTAGTTTATGCCTTCTTCCATCTCCTCAAGAGTAAAGTTGCCCGCCTTTGCTCTTAGGTTAAATAGCTTTCCCCCTAAGTAAACAGCATCGGCTCCAAAGTCAACTGCAAACTTTAACTTTTCCAAGTTCCCTGCAGGGGAGAGGACTTCAGGTTTCAACCTCGTCTCCTAAACTCTGTTTTTACCGAATATAATTTGAGCTTAATAGGAAAGATTTTCAATAACCTACTTAAGTTCAACTATCGTTATTCCTTCTCCTCCCTCTTCAGGCTTCCCTCCCCTAAATGACTTAACGTAAGGGGATTCCTTTAGGTATTCCCTGACTAGCCTCTTTAATATCCCTTCCCCGTAGCCGTGAATTACCTTAACCTCTTTGACTCCTACTATTAATGCCTTGTCTAGGAACTCCTCAAGCACCTTTAAGGCCTCTTCTCCCCTCATTCCAATTAACTTTACTTCAGGGAAAAAGCTCTTGGGCTGCGGAATCTCAATTCCCTTTTCTTCCCTTTCCTTAACCTCTACTTTCGTAAGGTCTGAAATTTTAACTTTCACTTTTAAACTGCCTATTAGCACTTCTGCTGTTTTCTTTTCCCTGTTTAACTTAACTACTTTCCCTTTCCTCCCTGAAGAGACTACTTTGACCCAATCTCCCTCCTTAATTTCCTCTCTTCCTTGAGCTTCCTTTAGAATTTCAGCTCTGTTCTTAGCAGAGATTACTATGCTCCTTACTTTCTCCTTTGCCCTTTCTAGCTCCCTTTCCTTTAGTGCCTCTTGGGCTCTTTTCTCTAGCTCCTCTATGAACTTCTTTATCTTTTCAGAGCTCTCTTCCTTTAGCTTTTTCTCTTTCTCCTTTAACTCTTCTTCTTTCCTTTTAAGCTCCTCTTTTAGCTTTTCAACTTCTTTATACTCCCTCTGTAAAGCCTCTATTATCTCTTCGGCTATTCTTTCCTCTTCGGTCATTAAAGAGAGGGCGGTTTTTATTACCTCCTGAGGTATTCCGAACCTCTCGGCTACTGCTAAGGCGTAGCTCTTCCCTACTATTCCGTATGCAAGCTTGTAGAGGGGTTTTAGGCTCTTTTCGTCAAAGAGGACAGAAGCCACTTGGTAGTAGTCGTCCTTGTAGGCAAAGAGCTTCACCGGTGAAAAGTGGGTGGTTGCCGCAACCTTTGCTCCCTTTTCTTTTAAGTACTTTAATATCGCAACTGCAAGGCTTGAGCCCTCTACAGGGTCCGTTCCTGCTCCCAGCTCGTCAAGGAGGACCAAAGAGTCCTCGTCTGCTTCCTTTAATATCTGGGAAATCCTCTTTATGTGTGAGCTAAAGGTTGAGAGGGACTGCTCTATGCTCTGCTCGTCTCCTATGTCTGAAAACCACTTCTTTACGAACATTAAGGAGCTCCCCTCTTTAGCAGGAATCAAAAATCCACTTTGAGCCATCATTGAAAGGAGGCCTAAAGTTTTAAGGGAGACCGTTTTCCCTCCCGTATTTGGCCCAGTTATTAAAAGTCCTTTTTTAAGTTTTATGTCTACTGGAACTACTCTTTCCCCTTTAAGCTCAATTAAAGGGTGTCTGGCTCCCTTTAGGTTAAAGGCCTCTTTAAACTCTGGATAGGTCCCTTTAAGCTTAATTGACATCTGAGCAACCGCACAGCGTAGGTCTATTTCCTTAAGGGCTTTAAAGGAGGAGTCAATCTCTTCTACCATCTCTCTGGCCTTAAGGGAGAGCTCCCTTAGGATTTTGTAAATCTCCTCTTCTTCTTCCCTTTTTAAACTCCTTAACTGGTTGTTTAGCTCTACTACGCTTAAAGGTTCAACGTAAAGGGTTTGTCCTGAAGAGGAGCGGTCGTGGACTATCCCTCTAAACCTCTTTAGAAACTGAGGTTTTACCAGTATTACGAACCTCCCTTCCCTCTCTGTTATTATCCTGTCGGGGCAGAGCTCTGGATTTTTGTTAACTATTGAGTTAAGCCTTTCCCTTATCCTCTCTGAAACTGTGCTTTTCCTCTTTCTAATCTCTCTCAGCTTGGGGGAGGCAGAATCTAAAACCTCTCCCGTCTCGTCAATGCTCCTTGTTAAGTCCTTTAAGAGCTCCCCTCCGTCTGTTAACCTCTCTGAGAAGAAAGCTATCTTTTCAAACCTTTCTGGTAGGTTCTTAAAGAACTTCTTTAAGACTTTAGATTGAGTTAAGAGCTTTAAAAGGAGCAAAAGTTCCTCTACCGAAAGTAAAGAGCCCTCTACTTTAAGCTTTTTTAATAGAGGCTCAGCCTTTGGGAAAGCTTCAAGGGGAACGCTCCTTTCTAAAAGGAGTTTAAAGAAGTTTTCGTTTAAGGATAGGTTTCTCTTAACCTCTTGAAGGTTAACTGACGGCCTTATAGAGAGAACAGCCTCTTTTCCGGACTCGCTCCTTGCTAGCTTTGCCGTCTCTAGTAAGAGCTTGTGGAACTCCAGTTGGCGCCCTGCTCCTTTGAACATCAGTATAAAGACCCCCCTCCAATTACCAAAGGAGCACAGGCGCCAGATAGAGCTCCTACCTCAATTCTATAAAAAGAGAACTTAGCCTGCAAGGCTCTCCTTAACGATTTTGCTTACTGTGGAACCGTCGGCCCTTCCCTTTACTTTCGGCATAAGGTACTGCATTACTTTACCTATGTCCTTTGGAGAAGAAGCGCCGGTTTTCTCAATGGCCTCTTTAACAAGCTCCCTTATCTCCTCCTCGTCCATCTGCTTGGGAAGGTAAGACTCTACAATCTCCAGCTCCCTTTTCTCCTTTTCAACTAAGTCCTGCCTTCCTCCCTTTTCATAAAGCTCTATTGACTCTCTCCTCTGCTTTGCGTACTTCATAAGGAGGGAGATTACCTCTTCCTCTGTAAGCTCTCCCCTCTTTTCAATCTCGGCGTTCTTTATTAGAGACTGAAGCATCCTAATTGTTGACAAGCGAACCTTATCCTTTGACTTTAAGGCTTCCTTCATGTCCTCTTTAAGTCTTTCCTTTATCCCCATAACTCACCCTTACTTTTTCTTCTTTTTACCTTTTGGCGGTAAAAGCCCGCGCTTCTTTAAGGCCTTAATTAACCTCTTCCTTGCGGCCATTGCCTTTCTTTTCCTCTTCTCTGAAGGCTTCTCGTAGTACTCTCTCCTTTTAATCTCTGTAAGTATTCCTTCCTTTTCGCAGAGCTTTTTAAACCTCTTTAAGGCCTTCTCAAAGGGCTCGCCGTCGCGAACGTAAACTGTTGCCATAAAGCATCGCCTCCTTTAAAGTAGATTTTGGAGGCAAATTATATTCCTTAAAAAGGACAGGAGCAAGGACTTTCCCCTTTAAATCTCCCTTCCTCTTAACTAAATTAAGTGAGAACCGTTTTTAATTAGGTAAAGATGAAAGTTGCTTTTTATACTTTAGGCTGTAAGATGAACTACCACGAAACCGCCTATATGGAGGAGGCCTTTAAGGAAAGAGGCTATGAGGTTGTTCCCTTTGGAGAGAAGGCGGACGTTTACGTTATAAACACCTGCACCGTTACTTCCGTTGCAGACGCAAAGTCAAGGAAAGCTGTAAGGAAAGCAAAGTCTTTGAATCCAAACTCTTTAGTTGTTGTTAGCGGTTGCTACAGCGAGGTTTACCCGGAAGAGGTAGAGAAGGTAAGGGAGGCCGACTTTATAACTGGAAATGCTGAGAAGTTTAGGATTGTTGACCTTGTTGAGAGGAGATTAAGGGGGGAGCTCCCAAGGACTTTTATTAGGGGAGTTTGGAAAGAGAGGCGCTTTTACCCTTTAACTTTGCGCCACTATGAGGGAAGGAGCAGAGCTTTTTTAAAGGTTCAGCAAGGGTGCGAGCTTTTCTGTTCTTACTGTGTAATTCCCAAGGCAAGGGGGAGGATGTTAAGTCTTTCCCCTAAAGAGGTTCTCTCGCAAGTCAAGGAGCTTGTGGATTTAGGGTATAAAGAGATTGTGTTAACCGGAACTCATCTTGGAGGTTACGGTTTAGACTTAAACGGTGAATGGAACCTTGCAAAGCTTGTAAAGGAAATTGTAAAAGTCCCTAACCTCTACAGGCTTAGACTCTCTTCAATTGAACCCTTGGAGTTTACACCTGAGCTTATTGACGCGATTACCTCTTCAGAGAAAGTAGCTCCTCACTTTCACATACCCCTTCAAAGTGCCAGTAGGAAGGTTTTAGAAAGGATGAGGAGGAGGTATTCTCCTGCTGACTATGAGAGGGTAGTAAGGGAGATTTTAAAGAGGCGTCCGGATGCTGCAATAGGAACGGACGTTATGGTAGGCTTTCCCGGAGAGGGGAGAGAGGAATTTAAAGAAACGGAGGCTTTTGTTAAGGAGCTCCCCTTTAGCTACCTCCACGTTTTCCCTTACTCTCCAAGGCCTGGAACTGTTGCTTACACCTTTAAGGACTCTGTTTCCCCTAATGAGAAAAAGATGAGGGCTAAGGCTTTAAGGGAAATAGGAAAAGCTAAAAGTTTAGAATATAGAAAAAGGTTTATAGGAAAGGAGCTTGACTGTCTGGTTCTCTCTGAGCTTAAAGGGGAAAAGAGCGTTGCTATAAGTGGAAACTACATAAACCTTATCCTTGATAAGAACCTACCTTCAGGTTCAGTTGTAAAGGTCAAGCTTGAAGAGGTAAAGGAAAAAAGGGAAGAGAACTATGGAAAGGTTGTTGGTTGAGCCTTTTTACGTTATGAAGGTCCTTGAAAGGGCAAAGGAGCTTGAGAAAAGGGGTGAGAAGGTAATTCACTTAGAGATAGGGGAGCCTGACCTTCCCGTTCCTAATAAGGTGAAAGAGAGGGCCCTTGAGCTTTTAAAAAGTCTGGAACTTAAGTACACAGAGAGCGTAGGGATTTACCCTTTAAGGGAGGCAATTTCCTCTTACTATGAAAGGGAGTATGGCGTTAAAGTTGAGCCAGAAAGGGTTATCATTACTCCAGGGAGCTCCCCCGGCCTTTTGGCTCTTTTAAAGGTTGCCTTTGAGTTTTTGGGTGAGGTCTCCTACTCTGACCCGGGATATCCTTGCTACAAGAACATGGTAAAGTTTTTAAACATTAAAGGTAGGGCCCTTAAGGTTTTTCCAGAAAACCAATTTAAAGTAGAAGCAAAAGACTTAAAAACCCCTGTTCTTATAGTAAACTCTCCCTCAAACCCCACGGGCTCTCTCTACTCTAAAAAAGAGCTTTCAAAACTTGCTGAGAAAGCCTTTTTAATAAGCGACGAGATATACCACGGTATAACCTACGGTCAAAGGGCTACCTCTGTCCTTGAGGTCTCAGAAAACTGTGCAGTAGTAAACGGCTTTTCAAAGTTCTTCTTAATGACAGGTTGGCGTCTTGGCTTCCTAATAGTTCCTAAAGAGTTTGTCCCTCAAATTACCGCAGTTCTCCAGAACATAGTTATCTCTCCCCCTACCCTTTCCCAGTTTGCGGCCCTTGCCTGCTTTGAGGAAGAGACTTTAAGGGAGCTTAAGGAGAACATTAAGGTTTTTAAAGAGAGGAGAGACTTACTTTTAAAAGGTCTTAAGGAAATTGGATTTAAAGTTCCCGTTGAGCCTCAAGGAGCTTTTTACGTTTTTGCCGACGCTTCAAAGTTCACAGATGACTCTTTCTCCTTTGCCTTTGAGGTTCTTGAAAAGGCTAAAGTTGCTATAACTCCCGGGAAGGACTTTGGAAGCAACGGGACAGAGAAGTTTGTAAGGTTTTCTTTTTGCACGAGCAAAAGGAACATAGAGGAGGCCTTAGAGAGGCTTTACTCTTATTTGAGGTAGCTGTGAGCCGAAGGAGAAAAATAGAGAAAGTAATACCCCGACAGTACAGTCAGGAAAAGGTCCTTGAAATAGTAATGAAGTTTAGGGCTCCCCTCATTATTGCCCTTATAACTATTATGGTTTCAACAATAGGGTATATGGTAATTTCAAAGGTTAACCTTTTAAAAGCCTTTTACATGACAATTTTAACGGTTACCACCATAGGCTACGGCGAAATGTGGAACATGACCCCAAAGGACAGGCTCTTTAACCTTTTAGTTATGACCGTAGGCGTTGGTGCCGTAATGGGCTATTCCTTGGCCGTTTTAATAAACATAGTAACTTCCGGAGAAGTAAAAAAAATTCTGAGGTTTAGAAAGATGGTTTCTGACATTTCTACTCTAAAAGGCCACTATATCATCTTTGGCTTTAACGATTACGTCGTTCACTTAGTTAAAGAGCTCCGCTACCATAAAATACCAGTCGTGCTGGTTTCGCCCTCTCAAGGCCTTGAAGAGTTTGCCAAAGAACACGAAATTAAGTATTACCTTACCCTTAACCCTACCGATGAGAACACCCTTTCCCTTGCAAACATAGAATCTGCAGTTGGTGCCGTGGTTGCTACTGAAGACGACTACAAGAACCTTGCAATAACTTTAACCGTTAAGAACGCGGTAAGTAAGTACAAGATATACCCCTTTTTCATAATTGCTCTAGTAAATAAGGAGGAGTTTAAAGAAAAGTTAAGGCTCGTAGGAGCAGATTATGTAGAGACCATACCCTCTATAATCTCAAAGAGGGTAGCTGTAATTGCGAAGAAACCTCCGATTTTCGGGGAGAAGTCCCTCCTTGAAGAGATACTCTTTGGGGAACACACCTTTATAGACATTGAGGAGCTCGTTGTTCAGCCTGACTCGCCGGTTGTTGGAAAGACGTTAAAAGACCTTGACTTAAGGCGTAAGTTTGGGATAACGGTTATAGCTGTTAAGAAAAGAAACGGTGAAGTAGTCTATACTCCCGGAGGAGACCTTATTATTGACTCTCTGGACCTTTTAGTTATAGTAGGTCCTAAGAAGAAGTTGGAGGAGGCAGTGAGAGCTCTGTTTAAAGGGAAAATAGTTTCAAGAAGTGCTATGCTAAAGAGGAAACTTAAGGAGAGGTTAACCTAAATGGACTGGGGTAAAGTTGGAACGGCCTTTTTCGTTATGATGTCTTTAACCACTACCGTTGGTTTCGTTTACGACGGAGACCCTTACGAGCTCATAGCTTCTGTTAGCTTCAACCTTATTGCTACTCTTTTAAAGCTAGGCAGTAAGAAGACTCTAAGCGCCGAGCTCCTAGCAACCAGTTTGGCAGCAGACCTTCACCTTATACCTGCCCTTGTCTTTTACGAGATGGGCTTACGTGAAACCTTAATTGAAGCTCTTGCTTGGGGTGCACTGGTAGCAAATGTCTTTTCCGTTGTGATTCTTATAATTGAGACGGTCTTAGAGTCTAAAGAAGAAGAGTGGTGGTAAAACCAAAGAAGAGGAGGAGTTAATGTTAACCGGAAATTTCCCAAGCTTAAGGCTAAGGCGTCTTAGGAAAAACGAGAACATAAGGAGGATGGTTAGAGAGACAATTTTAACCGTTAACGACTTTATCTACCCTATTTTCGTTGTTGACGGAGAAAACATAAAGGAAGAGATAACTTCAATGCCGGGCCAGTTTAGGTATTCCGTTGACAGGCTCCCTGAAGTCCTCTCTCAGGTTGAAGACTTAAAAATTCCAGCGGTTATACTCTTTGGCATTCCTTCCCACAAAGACGAGTTGGGTTCAGACTCTTACTCTGAAGAAGGGATAATTCAAAGGGCCGTTAGGAAGATAAAGGAGGAGACTAAAGGAATTTACGTAATAACTGACGTGTGCTTTTGTGAGTACACCAACCACGGCCATTGTGGTTATTTAAGCTGCTTCGGGGAAATTTGCGACGTTGACAACGATAAGACGCTGGAGCTTTTGAAAAAACAGGTTGTCTCCCACGCTCAAGCAGGTGCAGATATGGTAGCTCCCTCAGGCATGATGGACGGCATGATTAAGGCCATAAGGGAAGCCCTTGACGGAGCAGGTTTTACAGACATTCCCATAATGTCTTACGCTGCAAAGTATGCCTCTGCCTACTACGGCCCTTTTAGAGATGCTGCAGAATCTGCTCCTGCTTTTGGAGACAGGCGTTCTTACCAGATGGACCCTTCAAACTTGCTAGAAGCTTTAAGGGAAGTTGCCTTAGATATTAAAGAGGGAGCAGACATTGTTATGGTAAAACCTGCTCTTGCCTACCTTGACGTTATAAGGGCAGTAAAAGAGGAATTTAAATATCCCACTGCTGCCTACAACGTAAGTGGAGAGTACGCAATGGTTAAGGCAGCAGCCTTAAAAGGTTGGATAGACGAGAGAAAGGTAGTTCTTGAGACCTTAACTGCTATTAAGAGAGCAGGTGCAGACCTGATATTGACCTATCACGCTTTAGACGCTGCAAGGTGGTTAAAAGAGGGGTAGTTAAAGGATTTTTACCTCAAGGGAGAGCTCTACTCCGAGCTCTCTTTTAACCTTTTCCCTTGCAATTTCTACTATGTCTGTAAACTCGCTAAAAGAGGCCTTTCCAGTGTTTATTAGGAAGTTTGCGTGTTTTTCTGAGAACTTAAGACTCTTAAGTTTAAAGCCTTTAAAGCCGCAAATGTCCAGCAGCCTTCCTGCACTTTCGCCTTTCGGGTTTTTAAAGGTTGAGCCTGCCGTTCTTAAGTAAAAGGGAGGCTGTTTCTCTACCCTTTTCCTTAAAAATTTCCTTATCTTTTCCTTGATTTTTGGCTCTCTCTTTATCCTGAAAGTAGCTTCAACCACTATCCCTTCTTCGGGGAAGGGGGACTTTCGGTACTTAAAGGAGGAGAACTCTTTTATCTCCTTTAATTGGCCTTTACCGTTTATGAATACGACTCTCTTTAAGAAGTCCTTTACTTCAAAGCCGAAAGCCCCTGCGTTTTGGGCAATTAAGCCTCCTACAGTTGCCCTTGGAACTCCTGCCAAGAACTCAAAAAGGGAAAACTCCTTTTTTATCTGCTCTTTTAAGATTGTAGGCAGGAGAACGCCTCCTCCTAAGGTTAGGAGCTCCCCTTGATATTTGATGTAGTTAAACTCCCTTAATGAAATTAAGGGAAGTCCCGTTTCCCTTAATACGCTGTTTGAGCCTCCCCCTATAAAGTTAAACTCTTTTAAGTTCAGTTTTAGGAGCTCTTCAACCCCTTTTGGGAAGAAGACTTCTCTCTTGCCTCCTATTCCTATGCTCGTTAACTCTTCTCCCTTAAGTACTTTTACTTTCAACTCTGTCCCTTACTTCCTTTGCCGCCTTTACAAAGTCAACAAAGAGGGGGTGGGGAGCTCTCGGCCTAGATTTAAACTCAGGGTGGTACTGAACGGCAACAAACCAAGGGTGTCCTTTAACTTCAACAACTTCTACGAGCTTTCCGTCAGGAGAGGTTCCCGCTATTACTAAACCTGCCTTTTCAAGGGTTTCCCTAAAGGCGTTGTTAAACTCGTACCTGTGCCTGTGCCTCTCTGAAATCTCCTTTTTCCCGTAAGCCTTGTAAGTTGTCGTTCCTTCCTTAAGGACGCAAGGATACGCTCCGAGCCTCATCGTCCCGCCTTTTTCCTTTACTTTTCTCTGTTCTTCCATAAGGTCAATTACAGGGTAAGGAGTTGTAGAGCTAAACTCTGCGCTGTGAGCTCCTTCAAGGCCTGCAACGTTCCTTGCAAACTCTATTACGGCACACTGCATCCCTAAACATATGCCAAAGAAGGGTATTCCCCTTTCCCTTGCAAACTTAACTGCCTTTATCTTTCCCTCTATTCCCCTTTCTCCAAAACCTCCCGGAACGAGGATTCCTTGAACTTCTGAAAGGAACTCTTCAGCTTTTACCTCTTCCCTTTCAAGCTCGTCAGCGTTTACCCACTTTATTTCAACCTTTACATCGTTTGCAGCCCCTGCGTGGACGAAGGACTCTATTATGCTTTTGTAGGCGTCTGGGAGCTCCACGTACTTTCCCACTACTGCTATCTTAACGCTTCCCTCTTGGGGCTTTTTAATCTTCTCTACTACTCTTTTCCACTCTGAAAGGTCAGATTCCCTTACAACGGGAAGCTGGAGTTTTTCAATTATCAGCTCGTCAAGCTTTTCTTTCTGCAGTACTAAGGGGACTTCGTATATGGTTGATAGGTCTTTTGCGGTTATCACTTCCCTCTCTTTTAGGTTTGCAAACAGGGCTATCTTCCTCTTTACCTGTTGGGGAAGGCTCCTTTCGGAACGGCAGACTATAATGTCTGGCTGAATTCCTATTGCCCTTAGCTCCTTTACCGAGTGTTGAGTAGGCTTTGTCTTTAGCTCTCCTGCACTTTTAACGTAGGGAACGTAGGTTACGTGAATGTAAATGGCGTTGCTCTTCCCTACCTCCGTTCCAAGCTGTCTTATTGCTTCTAAGAAGGGGAGGCCTTCTATGTCTCCGACTGTTCCTCCTACTTCAACTATTACAACGTCCACATCAGTTGACATTAGTTGTCTTATCTTTTCCTTTATTAAGTTTGTAACGTGGGGTATTACCTGAACGGTTCCACCTAAGTACTCTCCCCTTCTCTCTTTCTGGATTATCTCTTGGTATATCTGACCTGAAGTTATGTTGTTTATCCTCTTCATTACTGCACTTGTAAACCTTTCGTAGTGCCCCAAGTCAAGGTCTGTTTCTGCTCCGTCCTCCGTTACGTAAACCTCTCCGTGCTGGTAAGGGTTCATAGTTCCTGCGTCAACGTTAAGGTAAGGGTCAAGCTTCTGTATGGTTACCTTTAACCCCCTACTTTCAAGGAGAGTTCCTACTGAAGAAGCGGTAATTCCCTTTCCTATTGAGGAAAGGACTCCTCCCGTTACGAATATTAACTTTGAGGCCATCTCTTTACCTCTCTTAAGATTTTCTCTGCCCTTTTTAAGTCTTCCTCTGTGTCTATTCCAAAGACTTCCTTTTCAACTACAGATACTTTTATCTTGTGGCCGTTCTCAAGAATTCTCAGTTGCTCTAACTTCTCTATCCTCTCAAGCTTCCCAACAGGCCAGTTTACGAACTTTTCAAGAGCTTCTTTTGCGTACCCGTAAACTCCCAGATGCTTTAGGTATTCTTCAGGTTTTGGCTCTCGGTCTCTAAAGTAGGGAATGGGACTCCTTGAAAAGTAAAGGGCGTATCCGTCCTTATCAATGACCACCTTTACCCTTGCCGGGTTCTTTACTTCGTTGATTTCCTTAAAGGGAGTTGCTAAAGTGGCAAATGGAGCTCCCTTTTTAAGGGACAAGTATATTTTCTCTAAGTGCTCTTCCTCTACGAAGGGTTCGTCCCCTTGAACGTTAATTATGAACTTGCAAGGGAGCTCCTTAACTGCGTAGTAAACCCTGTCGGTTCCACTTGGGAGCTCTGAAGGCGTTAACTTAACTTCTGCCCCTGCCTCTTTCGCTACTTTTTCTACCTCTTTGCTGTCTGTTGCAACCAGCACTTTAGGAGCAAACCTCTTTACTGCTTTTACCGTTAGTGAAATTAAAGGTTCCCCTGCTATCTCTATTAAGGGTTTCCGTGGAAGCCTTTTTGAGCCTATCCTTGCAGGTATAACTACCAGTAAATCTTCCATTAGGCCTTTACAACTCCTTCAACCATTGACTTAAACATTTTAAGGCCGTCTGTGCTGCCCAATATTGCCTCTGATGCCCTCTCTGGGTGGGGCATAAGTCCAAAAACGTTCCCTTCCCTGTTGCATATTCCGGCTATGTTGTTAAGTGAACCGTTAGGGTTAAACTCAGGAGAAACCTCCCCTTCAGGGGAAGAGTATCTTAAAACAACCTGTCCCCCTTCCTCAATTTCCTTTAAAGTTTCCTCCGGGCAGGTGTAGTTTCCCTCTGCGTGGGCTATAGGTATTTTTAGGACTTCGCCTTTGGTGTAGAGGCTCGTAAAGGGAGTGTCTGTGTTTTCTACTTTTAAGTGAACGAACTTACATATGAAGGACAAACTCTTGTTGGGGAGCATAGCTCCAGGGAGCAGTCCCGCTTCAAGGAGGATTTGAAAGCCGTTGCATATTCCCATAACCAGACCGCCCCTTTGGGCAAACTCACAGATAGCCTCTGTAATGGGAGATATCTTTGCCATCGCTCCCGCTCTAAGGTAGTCGCCGTAAGAGAAACCTCCCGGAATTATAACTGCGTCTATGCCTTTTAAGTTCCCCTCTTTGTGCCAAAGGTAAACTGCTTGATGCCCTAAAACTTTCTCAATGACCCATCCAACGTCCCTATCACAGTTGCTCCCGGGATATACTGGTATTCCAAAGCGCATTATCCCTCCTTAGAAATCTCGTAGGAGTAGTCTTCAATTACAGGGTTAACTAAGAACTTCTCTGCCATTTCCTTAATTTCCCTTTCAACCTCTTCTTTGCTCTTTGCTTCAACTTCCATAGTGATAAGCTTGCCCACTCTAACGTTCTTTACCTTCTTAAACCCAAGTTGATGGGCGGCCTTCTCAACTGCTACTCCTTGAGGGTCTAAAACGCCCTTCTTGTAGGTTATGAAGACTTTTACAGAATATCTCCCCATTTTCCTCTCCTGAGCATACTTTTTCTCAAAGCAAATTATACATTGGGAGCAGAGCTTGACCCTTAAAAAGTGTAAAGGTTGCCAGTTTATAAGGAGCTACTTTTGGGTTGTCGTTTTAACGGCTTTTGCTGTTCGCTTTTTCCCGAATTTCTCATCTCCCTTTGCTTCTCTCCTTTTAATAGGGATTCCGGTTTTCCTGTTTAAGAAAACTCCCTCTGAGCTTGGGTTTAAGAATTTCTTTAAGGGAGCTCTTTACGGCCTTTTGGCTTCTCTTTTAATACTTCCCCTTTACCTTTTGCTCTGTTCCCACTTTGGTTTTAAAGTTTCAGGTAGGCTTAACCTGTCTTTGCTTTCTTACCTTCTCTTAGTTGCCCTTTCAGAGGAGGTTTTCTTTAGGGGTTTTTTCTACTCTGTTTACGAAAATGAGGAGCTCTTGAAGGGATGGCTCACTAAAAATAACTTGATTTCAAGTTTCCTCTTTGGAGTTGCCCACGCTCTTATATTTTATAACCCTTTGATGTTTAAGGTATTCTTTCCCTCTTTAGTTATGGGCTGGCTTTACGAAAGGAGCGGTTCTTTGCTGGCTCCTATAGTTTTCCACTTCTTTTCAGACCTTACTTACCAGTTTGTGAGGTGCTTATGAGGCTTACTTTTTTAATTTCTTTACTACTTGCTTTTTCTCTTGATAGACTTTCTAAGGCTTGGGCTGCTAAAGCTTTAGCTTCAAAGGAGATAACTCTTGTTAAGGGTCTCCTTTCCTTAAGGCTTGCACAGAACAAAGGAGCTGCCTTTAGCCTCTTTTCCTCTACCCAAGGCTTTTTAAGGGAGCTCCTTTTAGTCTTTTTCCCCTTTCTCGTAGTTGTCTTTTTGACCTACTACGCCCTTTTTAGGTCAAAGAGTTCCTTAACAACCCTTTCCTTTGGCTTAATAGTGGGGGGAGCTTTAGGAAACCTCTACGACAGGGTATTTTCAGGAAGGGTCGTTGACTTTATAGACCTCCACTTTAAGAATTTCCACTACCCTACTTTTAACTTTGCTGACCTTTTTGTCTCAACGGGTATCCTAATTTTGCTGCTTAAGGAGTGGAGGAAAAGTTGACTTTATCCTTACGGTGAATAATTTTAACATGGAATTTATAAAAGAGGAAGAGGTGATATAGATTGGGGAGCTCTAAAGTCCCCCTCTCCTTTGTGGAAGACTTGCTCTCTAAGGTTGACATAGTTGACGTTGTCTCCCACTACTTAAACCTTAAACAGGTAGGTAGGAACTTTACTGCCCTTTGTCCTTTCCATCCTGAAAAGACTCCTTCCTTTGTAGTTAGCCCTGAAAAGCAGATTTTCAAGTGTTTCGGCTGTGGAGTTGGAGGGAACGCGATAACCTTTGTTGAAAAGTATGAAGGCCTTTCCTTTTACGAAGCCGTTAAAAGAGTTGCAGAAATTGCAGGAGTTGAGCTCCCTACCGAGTTTAAAGGGGATAGGGAAGCCAAAGTAGGAGAGGACGGTCTTAAGGCTGCCAAGTTCTTTAACTCTTACCTTAGAGAAGTTCTAGACTACCTAAACTCCCGAGGGATAACAGAGGAAACCGCTAACAGATTTCTGTTGGGGTACGCACCTAGAGGCTATCTATCAAAACTCTCTATTTCTAAAGAGTCCTTAAAAGCTTTAGGTCTTATAAGCCCTTCTGGAAAGGAGTTCTTCTCCCAAAGGCTCATTATTCCCATATTTAACCACTCTGGAAGCGTTGTAGCCTTTGCAGGTAGGCTTTTAGGGGAGGGAGCTCCTAAATACATAAACAGTCCAGAATCGGAGACCTTCAAGAAGTCGTCGGTCCTTTACGGCTTTTATCAGAGTAAAGAGGAGGTTTTAAAGAAGAGGGAAGTAATAGTAGTAGAAGGCTACTTTGACGTTATCTCCCTTTACCAGATAGGGATAAAAAGGGCCGTAGCTCCTATGGGGACTTCCTTAACTGAAAGCCACGCGAGGTTCTTAAAGAGGTATTCCCAAAAGCCCATACTTATGTTTGACGGAGATTCTGCAGGTATAAAGGCTACCATCCGCTCTGCCGGTATTTTCTTTAAGTTGGGCTGCGAGCCTTTAGTCGTTCAACTCCCTCCAGAGGAAGACCCAGACTCTCTGTCTAGGAGCTCTCCACAGCTTTTAACTAAGCTCTTAAAATCCCCTTTGCCCTTTATTGAGTGGGCTTTAAGGTTTATTTCCCACTGTGAGGGGTCAAAAAAGCTGGAGTTCCTTAAGCTTTTAGCCCAGGCTGTTTCACAGGTTGAAACTGTTAACCCGATACTCTTTAAAGAGTATGTCTCCCTTCTTTCTGCAGAGTTTGGTATAGACGAAAAGTGGATAAAGTTGCACTCTCCCGTCTATAGGAGGAGGGAAGAGGTTAAAGAGGAGCTCCCCATACCCTACCACGAGAAAGTTTTCTTAAAGGCCCTCCTTGAGGGTAATTTAAAACTCCCTGTGGAAATTTCCCCTACGGTCTTTGTCTCTGAGAGGATAGGGAAACTCTACACAGTAATAACAAAAGGAGCGGTTCTTGAGCCTACTTCACTACAGATTGAATACCCAGAAGAGGCCCCTTTAATTTCGGAGCTCCTGCTTATGGAGGTTTCAGAGGAAGAGGTTTTAGGAGCAATTTGTAGGGTCTTGGCAAAGGAGCTTGAGAGGAGACTTAAGAAAGTTAAAGGTTTTAACGAAAAGATGAAGTTAAAGAAACTCATATTCAGCTTAAAAAGAGGGGACTTGGGAGCAGTAAGCCAAATTCAAATAAACTGAGGAGGTAGCCTTGGAACGGATAAACTTTGAAGAGATTATAGCCCTCGGTAAAGACAAAGGATACATAACCTTTGACGAGCTGATGGAGCACCTTGACGAAGAGGTGCTCACACCAGAACTCATAGAAGAGCTTATTACCCAACTTGACGAGTACGATATCCAAATTATACCAAAAGAGGGAGAAGAGAACGTTGACCTCTCTAAGCTCCAGCTTACCATAGCTCCAGATACCCTTCCCCGTTCTGACGACCCGATAAGGCTTTACTTAAGGGAGATGAGTGGTATTTCCCTTTTAAAGAGGCACGAAGAGGTTGCCCTTGCCAAAAGGGTTGAGCTTGGAAGGAAAGCTTTAGTTAGGTACCTTTTAAAGACCAGGGCAGTTTTAGACTATGTCTTAAACATAGAAGAGAAGATAAAAGAAGGCAAGGTAAAAGTTAGAGACATTCTCCGCTCCCCTGACGACTTTGCAGAGGGAGGAGAGAGCCAAAGGAGAAAGAAGTTCTTTGCAATAGTAGAGGAGATAAAGACCCTTCTTCCCATACTTGAAAGGCTTCAGAAACAGTACCGTAGGAACAAGAGAAATCAGAAAGTTAAGAGAGAATACCTTAAAACTTGGGCTAGAGTAAATTCCCTTTTAAGACAACTTCCCCTCTCTTTCTCAATCTATGAAAGGCTTGCTGAGGAGCTCTACTCAAAGTACAAGCTCTTAAAAAAGAGCGAAAGGAGCCTTCAGAAGTTAAGCGGTAAGCTTTCCTTTTTAGGCATTCCTATAGAAGAGATATGTCAAAGGCTTGACGACGAAGAGGTTAGGGAAAAGATAGACGCCTCTCCCTACACCTTAAGGGAAGTAAAGAAGATGGTTAAAAAGTACCTTGATACGAGGGAGACCTACAGACAACTTATAGACTCTTTAGAGATGCCTAGAAATCAGTTTTACGCCCTCGTTGAGAAGATTTACTTCTTTAAGAGAGACTCTCAGGAAGCAAAGCAGATTTTGGTTAGGTCAAACCTTAGGCTCGTTGTGAGCATTGCCAAAAAGTACATAAACCGGGGACTCCACTTTTTAGACCTTATTCAAGAGGGCAACATAGGTCTTATGAAGGCAGTTGATAAGTTTGAGTACAGAAGGGGCTACAAGTTTAGCACCTACGCTACTTGGTGGATAAGACAGGCGATAACCAGAGCAATTGCAGACCAGGCAAGGACTATCAGGATTCCCGTTCACATGATAGAGACTATAAACAAAGTTATAAAGGTTTCCCGCCAGATGTTCCTTGAGATGGGGAGGGAGCCTAAACCTGAAGAGATAGCAGAGAGGCTCAAGATGTCTTCAAGCAAGGTTCGCTCAATCCTCCAGCTCGCCCAAGAGCCAGTTTCCCTTGAAACTCCCATAGGGGACGACGAAGACAGCACTTTAGGGAACTTTATAGAGGATACGAAGAGCCCGATACCTGAAAACGAAGTAATTAAAAAGGACTTGAGGGAGAAAGTTAAAGAGCTCCTTTCGTGCCTAAATGAAAGGGAGGCCTTGGTCTTAAAGTTAAGGTTCGGTCTAGACGGCTACCCTGAGCACACTTTAGAGCAGGTAGGTAAAGAGTTGAAGGTGACGAGAGAGAGAATTAGGCAGATAGAGTCTAAAGCGCTTAGAAAGCTTAGGAACGCGGGTATGGAGATAGACCTATCTATATTCCTTGAAAGGTGAGGAACTCTCTAAAGTCCTCTGGGAGCTCCTCTTCCACTTCCACCTTCCCTCCTTTTGGATGGGGGAAGGAGAGCCTTGAGCTGTGAAGGAGGATTCTTGGAGCGTATAGGAGCTCCTCCTTCCAACTTCCACTATAGTATTTAAACTCCCCAACTACCGGATGGCCTAACTCTGCTAAGTGTCTCCTTATCTGATGTTTCCTGCCCGTTTCAATTTTTACCCTGCACAAGGTGCACAGCTTAAACTCCCTAACGGGAATTACCTTACTTATAGCTTCTTTACCGTCTATCGGAGAGTTTAAAAGGACTCCCCTTTTAAGTCTTCCTTTTAAAAGGACTAAGTACTCCTTTTCAACCTCCCTTCTTTTAAAAGTCTCTTTTAGCTTCTCAAACAGCTCGCTACTTTCAACTGCAATTACAGGTCCTGAAGTTTGCTTGTCAAGCCTGTGAACTACTTTTAAGTTCCTGTTGAACTTCTTTTTAATTAGAGCTTCTAAACTCTTGCTACCCTCGTTGGAAGTTATAAACGGCGGTTTACTGAAAACCCACACTCCCCTGTCCTTATAAAGGACCTGTGGAGCGACGCTTTTAAAAAGGAGTTCTGGGACGGGGAATATAACGATGGCCCCCTCTCTTAGCTCTCTCCTATAAAAGAGCTCCTTTTTATAGTTAACGGAAACGAGACCTTCGTCAATTAGCCTTTTTGCCTTCCTTAAAGAGCCTACCTTACCTGCTACTACTTTTGAGAGTCTCTCTCTCCTTTCCGTTTTGAGCTTTACTCTCTCCACAACTGCTTACTCCGGGCTTGTTTTTTGGTAAGTCTCTCCTAAATTAGTATAATGAAAATGAAAATAAATATCAGGAGGTAAGAGATGGCATTAGTAGGCCAGAAAGCTCCAGAGTTTGAACTCCAAGCCTACGACCCGGTTCAGAAGACCTACACACAGGTAAAGCTTAGCGACTATCAGGGAAAGTTTTTAGTTCTCTGTTTCTACCCTGCAGACTTTACCTTCGTATGTCCAACAGAGATTGCCGCAGTAAACGCTAAAATTGACGAAATCAGGGCAAAGGGTGCTGAGGTCCTTGCAGTTTCAACAGATACCCACTTTAGCCACCAGCTCTTCTGCGAAGTTGAGCCCCTCTTAAAAGACCTAAAGTTCCCCCTTGCTGCAGACCCTACAGGGGAAACTGCGAAGAAGTACGGCGTTTACATTGAAGAGGCAGGACTTGCAAGAAGGGGAAGGTTCATAATTAACCCTGACGGAGTTATAGTAGCCGAAGAGGTTTTAAACCCACCTGTAGGAAGGAACGTAAACGAGCTCTTAAGACAGCTTGACGCTTGGAAGTACGTTTACGAGCATCCAGATGAAGTATGTCCTGCAAACTGGAGGCCAGGTAAGAAGACCCTTAAGCCTGGGCCTGACATTGCAGGAAAGGTTGGAACGGTTATCACTATTGACGAAATCCTTTCTTAGTCTTTACTGGGGGCTTTGCCCCCTTAATTACTAAGTAGAAAAACTCAGCTTTTCCCCTCCCTTTCTTTTCATAACACCTAATACCTATTCTGGTTGAAAGGGTTTTAATTGAAATTGGCCTTACAGCTTTTACCTCTCCTTCTTTGTTTTCCTCTGCCTTTACCCACCCGTTCTTTGTAGCGTAAACTGAACAGTTATCGTACTTCTCTATCCCTTCCACTTTAAATTCTGGGAGCACTGAGTTTTCCCTTATAACTCCGTAAGGAGGTTTATGCTCAACTACTGGGAGGGGTCTAACCTTTAAGTCCCTTACAAACTTCTTAAAGGAGGCCCAACTTCCTACTACGGCCATTCTGGGAACGAGAATGCCACTTCCGGAATAGCTTCCCCTGTCTTGAGTAAATAGCAGTTTGTAGCCCCTGTTTTTAAAGAACTTAACAGACAACCTGTCGTATTCTCCGTAAGGAAAGGCCAGAAACTGAGGTTTCCTTTTAAATATCTCCTTAAACTTTTTTTCTGAAAGCTCAGCCTCTCTTTCAAGGAACTTTAAATATTCTTTTTTACTGAGTTTAACTCTATATTTGGCCAGTCTTGGATGGCTGTAAAGGTGGTTTTCAAACTCAACTAGTCCGCTCTTTTCCATTTCTCTAATCTGTTTCAATGTAAGGAAGTCTGGATACCTTCCCACCGCTTCCATGTAGAGGAATACTGTAAAGGGGAAGTTAAACTCCTTTAGCAGTTTAAAGGCTTTGAAAGTCGTTTTATATCCGTCGTCAATGGTTATAAGCACTGTTTTTGGGGGTATTTCCTTGCCTTCTTTTACTATCCGGTAGAGCTCCCTTACAGTTATAGCCCTGTAGCCGTGTTTCTTTAAGTAGGTTAACTGTTTTTTAAACTCTTCCAGCGAGACGGAAGTTGAAGGGTACCTCTTATCCCCAAACCTGTGGTATATGAAAACGGTGGCGTAGTTATCTTCTCCCTGGGAAGTTTGAGGCAAGCTCAGTAGAGCTAATAGAGTCAAGACCGTTATGACGGATAACCTTTTTAACCAGCAGAACATACCTTCCTCCTAAAGTTGAATAAGAATACAAACTCTCTGCAAGTTTATATATGTCTGCTCCTTTTTCCCTTAACTTTCTAAACTTCTCGTAAGCCCACCCAACGTTAAGGTTGTATATGTAGTCTCTCACAGAATCGTAAAGGTTGGGGTAGTACTTAAGGCAGGCTTCTGAAAATCTTGCTTTTAGACACTTCTTCTTCATAAAGGTATATGTTCCAAAGGCGTTGTTGGCTAAAACGAAAAACCTTGAAGTTCCCCAACCGCTCTCAACTGCAGCCTGCGCCAGCACTAAACCTACGGGAACAGAGTTAACCTTGAGTAAAAGGTCTTTTAAGCTCTTAGCTCTATACTTTGCGTAGAGCTCCCCTAGTTTCCTCTCTTCCTTTAAGGTTATCGCTTTCTTGTTAGAAACTTCAAGTATGAAAGCCCTTTCCTTTAAAACCTCTCTGTTTGCCCTTTCTATAAGGGGTAACATAATTTCAATGAACTTTCTTTTCCTCTCACTTATAGGAAGCTTTGAAAGGTTAATGTGCGAGTAAACCTTAAAACTTATGTCTTGCGACTTAGCCTTCCCTAAAAGGCTTAGAAAAATTAAAACTATTGGTAAGATGACCTTTAACCTCAAGTTAGTTCCCTCTAACTAAGTTTTGTCCGTGGGAAATTTAGCCTTTTTTGCTATACTTGGAAGAAAAGGGAAGTGGAGGTTTTGCATGTCCGCAAAGAAGATAAAGGCTCCTATAACAAGTGAAGGAGTTTTAGAAAACTTAAGGGCAGGAGACTTGGTCTTAATAAGCGGAGTTATATATACTGCAAGGGACGCTGCCCATAAGAGGCTGGTTGAAGCTTTGGATAGAGGCGAGGAGCTCCCAATAGAGCTTAAAGGACAAGTAATATACTACGCAGGTCCAGCCCCTGCCAAACCGGGAAGGCCTATTGGCTCTGTAGGTCCCACTACCAGCTACAGAATGGACCCTTACGCTCCGAGGCTTTTAAGAGAAGGTTTAAAGGGAATGATTGGTAAAGGAACCAGGAGTAAGGAGGTAATAGAGGCTATAAAGGAGTATAAAGGGGTTTACTTTGGAGCAGTTGGAGGTGCGGCGGCCTACCTTGCAAGGTGCGTTAAAAGCGCAGAAGTTGTAGCTTACGAAGATTTAGGACCTGAGGCAATTAGAAGGCTTGTTGTTGAAGACTTCCCTGCCTTTGTAGTTAACGACATATACGGGAACGACCTTTACCAGATGGGAAGGTGTAAGTTTGAAGAAGTTGAGGACGAAGAGCTTTCCAAGTGCCGTTAACTTTTTGTAAAAAAATTGTTAAAATTTGGGAAAGTTTATCCCCTAAAGAGAGGTTGAAGGCTTGGAAAGCTACTTGGTTCTCTTTGTCTTCTCTCTTGTAGCCATTGCTGTTGCACTTTTGGTACCCAACATAAACCTTATAACGAACAGGTTCCTTAAAATTGATAAGAAAGAAGAAGGGAAGTATGAACCCTACGAGTGTGGCATTCCAAGAATTGCACCTTTAAACAGGAGGTACTTTGCTTTTTTCTACGTCTTGGCCTTGGTTTTCCTCCTCTTTGACCTTGAGACTGTTTTCCTCTTTCCTTGGGCAGTCGCCTTTAGAAAGCTCGGAGTTTTAGGGGTAGTTGAGGCTTTCCTCTTTGTGGGGATACTCCTTATAGGTTTCCTTTATGCCTTGTTTAAGGGAGCTCTGAAATGGGAATAAGGGAAGGAATTTTCTTAACGAAGCTTGAAGAACTTATAAACTGGGGAAGAAAAGGGGCCCTTTGGCCTTTAGCTTTTGCAACTGCTTGCTGCGGAATTGAGATGATGGCAGCTGCAGCATCAAGGTACGACTTTGACAGGTTTGGAGTTATCTTTAGGAACACTCCCAGACAGTGCGACCTGCTTATTATGTGTGGGACTATAAGTAGGAAGATGGCGCCTATAATAAAGAGACTTTGGGAACAGATGCCTGACCCTAAGTGGGCCATTGCTATAGGCAGCTGTGCAATTAGCGGAAACATCTTTCAAACCTACTCAACTTTAAGGGGTTTAGACTGTATAGTTCCTGTTGATGTCTATGTTCCGGGATGTGCTCCAAAACCTGAAGCTTTCTACGAAGCCTTAATCCTCCTTCAGAAGAAGATAAAGAGAGACAGACCAATAGTTGTAGGTGAGGAAAGAGAATGCTCTACATAAGGGAAGAGCTTTTGGAGCTCTTAAAAGAGGAGTTTAAAGATGAATTAAAGGAGACAAAGCTCTTTAGAGGTGAAGTTTCCATTACCGTTTCTAAGAGTTCCCTTTTAGACTTTATGGCTTTCTTAAAGCACAACGAGAACTTCCTTATGGACATGCTGGTTGACCTTACCGCCGTTGACTTCCCGGATAGGGAACCCCGTTTTGTTGTTGTCTATCACTTGCGCTCCCTTACTTTCAAACACAACTTGAGGGTTAAGTGTTGGGCTGAAAATGACGAGCTACCTTCTGTTATAAACCTTTGGAAGAGCGCTGACTGGACAGAGAGGGAAGTTTACGAGATGTTTGGAATTAAGTTTACAGGCAGGGAGCTTAAAAAACTCCTATTACCTCAGAAGTACCCCTACTTCCCCTTAAGGAAGGACTTTCCCCTTGAAGGCAAAGAGGAGCCCTGCGAAGTTTGGGACTGGGAGTAAAGTATGGAGAAGGAAAGGGCAGACTTGATTTTAAATATGGGTCCTCAGCACCCGTCAACTCACGGGGTTTTAAGGCTGGTTCTTGAGCTTAAAGGTGAAAAGATAGTAGGCGCCGATTCAATAATAGGCTATGTCCACAGGGGAGTTGAGAAGCTTGCAGAGAACCGTAAGTACATGCAGATATTACCTGTTTTTGATAGGGTGGACTACGTTTCCGCCAACACAAACGAGCTTGGTTTCGTCCTTGCAGTGGAAAAGCTCCTTGGGATAGAGGATAAGGTTCCCCGCAGAGCCCAGTTTTTAAGGGTAATAATGGCTGAGCTTACAAGAATCTCCTCCCACTTAATCTGGCTTGGAACCCACGCCTTAGAGCTTGGAGCAATGAGCGTTTTCCTCTACGCTTTTAGAGAGAGGGAGAAGGTTTTGGACCTCTTTGAAGAGATAGCAGGGGGAAGGCTCCACACTGGCTATATGAGAATAGGAGGGGTTGCGGCAGACGCTACAGAGAAGTTCCTTGAAGAGCTTAACGAGTTTTTGGAACTCTTTCCTTTAAAGCTAGATGAGTATGAGGACCTTTTAAGTGAAAACAGGATATGGCTTTCAAGGACTAAAGGAGTAGGGATTATTGATAAAGAAACTGCAATAAACTGGGGAATAACCGGTCCTACCTTAAGGGCCGCCGGCTGTGATTACGACGTTAGGAAGTACTACCCTTACTGCGTTTACGGGGAGATTGACTTTAAAGTCCCCGTTTACCATAACGGTGATGTTTACGACAGGTATAAGGTAAGAATGGACGAGATGAGGGAGTCTGTAAAGATAATAAAGGAGTGTTTAAGTAAAATGCCTCAAGGGCCCGTTCAGATAGAAGACACTACCGTTATCCTTCCTCCAAAAGAAGAGGTTTATAACACTATGGTAGGCCTTATTCAGCACTTTGAGCTCGTTATTCACGGTTTAACTCCTCCAAAGGGAGAAGTTTACGCCGCAGTTGAAGGGCCAAGGGGAGAGCTCGGCTATTACATAGTTAGCGATGGGACAAATAAGCCTTACAGGTTAAGGATTAGACCCCCTTCTCTCATAAACATTTCTATACTCCCTGAGCTCTTGAAAGGGCACTACGTTGCAGACGTGATTTCAATAATAGGCAGTCTTGACCCGTTAATGGGAGAGGTTGACAGATGACTTACGATGAGTTTAGAGAGGAAGTTAGGAAGCTAAAGGAAGAGGGTAAATATCCTAGTTTAAAGTCCTATACGCTTCCTGCCCTTTGGATTGCAGAGAAGAACTTTCCCTGTATAGACCACGAAGTTATGAGGATAATCTCTTCTGAGCTTGGAGTTCCTCTGGTTGAAGTTGAAGAAGCGGCAAGGTTTTACGCTATGTTTCACACTGAAAGGAAAGGAAAATACGTAATAAGGGTGTGCACCAACTTGTCTTGTATGTTAAACGGCTCTTACTCCCTTTTAGAAGAGCTTGAAAGGCTCCTTGGAGTGAAGGTAGGCGAGACAACTAAAGACGGTCTCTTTACTTTAGAGGAGTACGAGTGTATGGGACTTTGCGACGGAGCTCCCGCAATTACCGTAAACGAGGAGAGGTTTTTGAAGGTAAAAAAAGAGGAGCTCCCGACAATCTTAAAGAAGTTCGGCTGGAAGGGAGATTAAATGGAAAAGCTTCTCCTTAGGAACGTAGAAAAAGAGAACTCCCACACCATAGAGGTTTACCTTAAAGGGGGTGGCTACAGGGCCTTTCAGAAGGCCTTAAAGGAGATGTCCCCTGAAGATGTTGTTGAAGAGGTAAAACTCAGCGGTTTAAGGGGAAGAGGAGGAGCGGGATTTCCGACGGGTTTAAAGTGGGAATTTGCAGCAGCAGACATAAAAGAGCCCAAGTTCTTTGTCTGCAACGCTGACGAAGGAGAGCCCTGCACCTTTAAAGACAGGGTAATTATAGAGAAAGACCCCCACGCTTTAATAGAGGGTATGCTCATAGGTGCTTACGCTACAGGTTGCAGGTATGGGTACATTTACTTAAGGGGAGAGTACCCAATAGGTAGGAAAATCCTTGAAAGGGCTATAAGTGAAGCTTACCAAAAGGGCTTCCTGGGAGAAAACATACTGGGAAGTGATTTCTCCTTTGACCTTTACGTTCACAGTGGAGCAGGTGCTTACATCTGCGGTGAAGAGACTGCCTTAATTGAGTCTATGGAGGGAAAGAGGGGAGAGCCTAGGATAAAGCCTCCCTTTCCGGTTAACGCAGGCTACTTGTGGAAGCCAACGGTTGTAAACAACGTTGAAACCTTGGCAAACATTCCTCTAATAATAGAGAGGGGAGGTAAGTGGTACTCCCAGATAGGCTCTCCGGACTGTCCCGGTCCAAAGCTCTTTCCCGTTAGCGGGAAGGTTAAAAGGCCGGGAGTTTACGAGCTCCCAATGGGAACAAAGCTAGAGGAGATAATTTTTGAACACGCCGGAGGAATAGTTAAAGACAGGAAACTTAAGGCAGTTTTCCCCGGAGGTGCTTCAAGCTCCGTTTTAACTTCAGAGGAGATAAGCGTTCCTATGGACTTTCCCTCCCTTGCTAAGGCTGGAACAATGCTCGGTTCAGGGGCTATTATGGTTCTTGACGAGACAGACTGTATAGTTAACGCTGCTTTAAGGCTTATAAAGTTCTTTAGACACGAGTCCTGCGGTAAGTGTACCCCCTGCAGGGAAGGAACCGACTGGCTCGTTAGGATACTTGAGAGGATTGAAGGGGGAAGGGGCGTTGAAGAGGACCTTGAGGTTGTCCTCTCTGTGTGTGAGACTATGGAGAACTCTTTTTGTGGCCTTGGAATGGCCGCTCACAACCCGGTTGGTTCAACCGTTAGGAAGTTTAAAGAAGAGTACTTAGCTCACATTAAAGGTGGAAAATGCCCCTTCAGGAGTAGCTAATGGAGAGTTTCAAGATAGTTATTGACGGTAAAGAGTGTGAAGCTTTTGCGGGAGATACTGTTTTAGAAGTTGCAGAGAGGAACGGGATAGTTATCCCCGTTTTCTGCTACCACAAAGAGTTAAGGCCAGAGGGAGCCTGTAGGGTGTGCTTAGTTGAGGTTGAGGGAGCTCCCCGCCTAGTTACGGCGTGCACTTTAAAGGCCATGCCAGACATGGTAGTTAAGACCAACACTGAGAGGGTAAAGAGGGCAAGGGCCGGAGTTATTGAGCTAATCTTAAACAACCACACTTTAGAGTGTCCCATCTGCGATAAGTCTGGAGAGTGTGAGCTTCAGATGACGGGCTTTAGAAACGGCCCGAAAAAGAGCAGGTACAGAGAAAAGAGAAGGGAAAAGGACATAGTAATTAAAGGCCCTTTAATTGAAATAGACAACGACAGGTGTATTCTCTGCCGCCGTTGCATAAGGATGTGTGGCGAGAACATGGGAAACAGGGTTTTAGGGATTCTAAACAGAGGTTATAAGGCTTACATATCTCCCTTTAACGGGGACTTCCTTGAGGGGGGATGTGAACACTGTGGAAGTTGTGTTGATGTCTGTCCGGTAGGTTCCCTTTTAGATAGGGCCTTTAAGTATAAGGATAGGCCTTGGAGAATGGATAAAACCTGGACTACCTGTTCCCTTTGCGGTTCAGGGTGCACAATAGAAGTTGACAGCTACCACGGAAAAGTTAAAAGGGTAGTTGGAAGGATAGGAGTAAACAGAGGCCACAATAAGGGATACTTGTGCGTTAGGGGGAAGTGGGGCTGGGACATAATTTACTCTGAGAAGAGGTTAAAGGAGCCCCTCTTAAGGCAGGGAGATAGCCTCGTTAAGGTTGACTTTGAGAAGGCAGTAGAAGTTTTAAAAGAGAAACTTGAAGGTAGGGAGGTTAACCTTTTCCTTGAGAGCTCCCTCACCAGCGAGGAGCTTACAAAAATAAGGGATGTATTTGGTGGTAAAGCGGTTTCAGATTCCTACGGCTACTATAAACTCTTAAGGGGCATTGCTTCAATAACGGGAGCTCTTAACACTTCCCTTTTTAGCTCTATTTACTCTTCAGATGTTGTGTTCGTCCTTGGAGACTTTATTGAGGAGTTTACCCCTGTAATTGCTACTTTGCTGAGGCTTGCAGTAATTCAAAAGGGTAAAAGACTAATAAGGCTTGGTACCTTCCCTTCTAAGCTTGACTCTGTTAGCTTCTCTACTTTACTTGTTCCTCAAGAGGAGATAATAGATACCTTAAAGCACTTAATAGTTGGAACCTTTGACTCTTCCTATCAGAGTGGAAACAAGGAGATAGATTCTGTTGCTAAGAGCTTAAGGGGTAAGAAGCTCTCCTTTGTTGTAGGAGGAAATGTCCCGTTCTCGGTTGAGTCGGAAGAGATAGGGAAGACCGTTGCCTTCTTAGCAGACAGAGCAGGAGCTCCCCTTGTAGCTATTCCTCCTAAGGCAAACTCCCTTAAAGTTGTAGAGCTTTTTGACCTTGTAGAACCTTCAAACTTAAAAGGAGAAGTAAACGTTTTAATCAACTGTGAGCTTGAAAGGGACTTTCCGGGAGTGGAGCTCCCAAGTGCCGACTTTACGGTTATCTTTACTCCCTTTTACACTCCCGAAGTCTCCCAGGCTGACCTTGTTATCCCGATTGAGTTAGGGTTAGAGAAAAGGGGAACTTTTAAAGGCATTGAAGGGGAGCTCTCACTTGACAGCGTTTTAGAAACTCCGTTCTCTCTTTTGGAAGTTTTAAAATACCTGCCTTCAAAAGGGATTTCTTCCAAGGAAAAACAGGTTCCTTTAATTAAAGAGCCAGGTAAAAAAGTTCTCCACAGGAAAAGAGAGCTCCTCCTTACGGTTCTTCCCAATAGAACAGGTTGGAACTCGGTAAGCTACTACTCTGAGAATGTTGTGAAAGTTTCTGGGAAAAGGGAGCTCCTTTTAAACTCTCAAGAGTTAAGAGAGCCTAAGCTTGTCTCTTTGAGGGTAGAAAACAAGGAGCTCCAAGTTCAAGCCGTTCCAGACGCCTCTGTTCCCAAAGGACACGCCCTTTTAAGGGTTGAGAGGTTTACGAGGGACATATCTTCCCTTTTAAGGGGCAATTTTCCCTTCCTAAGTGGTATAAAATGTGAAATCTTGGAGGCCTAAATGGTTAAAGTTGAGCTTGCAAAGGAGTTTCCTCTCTTTTCAAGGTTTACCGAAAAGGAGCTTAAGGAGATATCAAACTACTTGGACTATAGAGTTTTCCCCAAAGGTAGCGTCCTTTTTGAAGAGGGAGACCCGGGAGATAAGGTCTTCTTTATAGTAAAAGGTAGAGTAGGACTTTACAGACCTGACCCTTTTGGAAACCTCGTTAAGGTGGCCGTAAGTGAAGAAGGTACTCCCCTTGGGGAGCTCTCTTTCTTCAGCAACAGGTTTCACTCTTCCCAAGGAGTTGCCCTAAAGGAGACACACGCTTTAATCTTAACTAAAGATGGCTACGAGAAGTTAAAAAGCGAAGACCCTCAGCTGGCAATAAAGCTGTTAGAGGAGATAGCCAAAGTAATAGCAGAGAGGCTCAAAGAGATGAACAAGAAGTTCGTTGATACAACTTGTTTTATATGGGGAGGACCTAAAAAGTGAGCCACAACTTTTTAAGCCTTCTCTTTATAGTAGGACTTATGCTCGTTGCCGTTCCTCCCATTACCTACTTAGAAAGGAAGGTTTTAGGCCATATGCAGCAAAGGCCTGGGCCTATGGTCGTTGGTCCCCACGGAATACTCCAACCACTTGCAGACGCTATAAAGCTGATATTCAAGGAAGACATAATTCCCAAGGGAGCAGATAGGCTCCTTTTTATGATTGCTCCTTCCTTTAGCGTCTTTGCGGCTCTCCTTGCTGCAAGCGTAGTTCCAATAGGTTTTATAAACGCAGTTCCCATGAAGTCTGCACTTTTGTTTGTTATGGCAATGAGCGCAATTTCCATTTACGCTCTCTTCCTTGCTGGTTATTCCTCAAACGATAAGTACTCGTTCCTGGCTGGGATGAGGGCGGCGGCTCAAGTTCTGGGATATGAACTCCCTATGGGCTTTGCCCTTATGGGAGTAGTTATACTCTTTGGTTCCTTTGACTTTAGGGAAATTGTAAGGTGGCAGGAGCTCCACGGCTGGGGAATACTCTATCAACCGCTGGCTTTCCTCATATTCCTTATTATGATGGTTGCAGAGGTAGGAAGGCCTCCCTTTGACCTCCCAGAAGGTGAAAGTGAGCTTGTAGGAGGCTTTCACACCGAGTATTCGGGAATGAGGTTTGCTGCCTTCTTCTTCGGTGAGTACATAAACATTATAGTTCTTTCTCTAGTAGTTTCTCTTCTCTTCTTTGGAGGCTGGAGCGGTCCTTTCGTGGATAAGTTCCCCGTTCTAGGGGTTATCTATCAGCTTCTAAAAGCAGGCTTTTTCGTCTTCCTTACCTTCTGGCTTAGGGCAACTTTCCCCAGATATAGGTTTGACCAAATGCTCAAGATAATGTGGAAGGTTTTCCTTCCACTTTCAATACTTAACCTATTTATCGCTGCTTTAGAAGCTTATGTTGTAGGTTAGGAGAAAGGAATGAACCTTTTAAAGAAAGCGGCCTTTACTGACCTTTTAAAGGGAATGAAGATAACCCTTAAAACTATGTTTAAGCCTACCGTTACCGTTCACTATCCCTTTGAAAAGGTCCCTCCGAGGAAGAGGTTTAGGGGAATTCACGCTTTAAAGCTTAATCCTGACGGTTCTTATAGGTGCGAAGCTTGCTATCTCTGTGCCGAGATGTGCCCCAGCAACGTTATAGACATGGAGATGACCGAAGGGGAAAACGGGGAGAAAGAGCTTGTTGACTTTACTGTGGACTTAACCAGGTGCCTTTTCTGTGGACTCTGCGTTGAAGCCTGTCCCAGAGACGCAATAGTTATGACTGATATATACGAGTTTTCCCAGTATGATATTAAAAAGCTCGTTCTCCACAAGGAGGACCTTCTTGAGCTTGGAAGGTATTACCAGAAGTGGGAAAGGGAGAGGGAGAGATGAAGGAGGTTTTCTTTTTCTTCTTTGGTTTACTCTCGGCTGTCTTTGCCTTGATGGCAGTTTTAAACAGGAACCTTGTAAAGGGCGGAGTTTCCCTTCTTGCTTCGTTTGTCTCTTTAGCGGGGGTTTACTTTACCGTTGGAGCAGAGTTTATAGGGATAGTTCAAGTTATCGTTTACGGTGGAGCTATAATAGTTCTTTACCTTTTTGCCCTTTTAACTGTGGACCTAAAGAGTATGAAGGCTGAGCCTTTAAGGCTTTCTTTTCTCTTTGCTGGAGGGGTTCTAAGTGGAGCCCTCTTCCTAATTATCCTCTACGCTGGCTTCTTTTTGGAAGGGAGTTTAAGTAGCAACGTAAGCGGTGCCAGCGACCTTGCCCGTCCCCTCTTTTATAGGTTCTTGCTTCCTTTTGAGGTGGTCTCTGTTCTGCTTTTAGTTGCTACTATAGGTGCCGTAGCCGTTGCAAGGAGGGAGGAATGAGCGTCTATCCTCTTTTTATCTTAAGTGCCTTTCTGTTCTCTTTGGGCTTTTTCGGCGTTATCCTAAGGAGGAACTTAATCTCCCTCTTTTTCTCCCTTGAGCTTATCTTAAACAGTGCAAATGTCCTCCTTGTTGGTTTTTCAAAGCTACACGGAAACCCTTTTGGGGAGCTCTTTGTCTTTTTCGTCCTTGCAGTTGCAGCAGCTGAAGCTGCCGTTGGGCTTGCCATTGTTGTTTCCCTTTACAGGTTTAAAAAGAGCGTTAACTCTGAAGACTACACTTTCTTGAGGTGGTAGTATGGGGATTACTTTCTGGATAGCCTCTTTGCCCCTTTTCTCTTTCCTGCTTGCAGGTTTTGGCTCTCTCTTTAACGTTCCCTCTTTTAAGAAAAGGTCCCACTACTTTGGCTTAATTGCAGTTGGAATTTCCCTCATTCTTTCCTTTAAAGTTCTCTTAAGCGTTTTAGGAGGAGAGGTTTTAAGGGAGACTTGGTTTAACTGGGTGGTTTCTGGAGCTCTCAGTGCCAACTTTGGGGGTTTTGTAGATTCCCTTACGGCCGTAATGTTGGTTGTAGTTAACTTCATCTCTTTCTTAGTTCACCTTTACTCAATTGGCTACATGGAAGGAGACCCAGGTTATGACAGGTTCTTTGCCTACTTGGGCCTCTTTACCTTTTCAATGTTAACCTTGGTTCTATCTCCCAACTTCTTACAACTCTTTTTCGGCTGGGAAGCAGTAGGCCTTTCGTCCTACCTTCTTATCGGCTTTTGGTATAAGAGGAAAAGGGCTGCCGATGCTGCAATAAAGGCCTTTTTAATGAACAGGGTAGGAGATTTCCTTTTCATTCTAGGGATAGTTGCCGTGTTCTGGCTCTTTGGCTCCTTAGACTTTGACGGAGTTTTCTCTCAGGTTTCAAAAGTTCCAGGGAAAGACCTTTCCATAATCGCCCTTCTCCTTTTGGGAGGAGCGGTAGGTAAGTCTGCCCAGTTTCCCCTTCACACCTGGCTTGCAGACGCTATGGAAGGTCCCACTCCTATTTCTGCCCTTATCCACGCAGCTACTATGGTTGCCGCAGGAGTTTTTATGATTGCAAGGTGTTGGCCTATTTACGACGGGAGCTCCGTTTTACCTGTTGTCGGCGTTATAGGAGTGATAACCGCTTTTGGAGCTGCCACTATAGGCCTTACTCAGTTTGACATAAAGAGAATCCTTGCCTACTCTACCCTTTCCCAGCTTGGCTACATGTTTGCGGCTTTAGGCTCGGGTGCTTACGTCTTTGCAATGTTTCACCTGTTTACCCACGCCTTCTTTAAGGCTCTCCTTTTCCTAGGTTCAGGTAGCGTCATTCACGCCTTAGAAGGTGAGCAAGACATTAGAAAGATGGGAGGACTCTACAAGTATATGAAGATAACCACGATAACTTTCGTAATAGGGGCTTTAGCTCTTGTAGGAATTCCTCCCCTTGCAGGCTTTTTCAGTAAGGATAAGATTATCATGGCCTCCTTCTCTAACGGCCACAAGCTCTGGTGGCTCTTTTTAACTTTGGGAGCTCTCTTAACTGCCCTTTACATGGGAAGGCTAATATTTATGGTTTTCTTCGGAGAGGAGAGATTTGGCGAGAGGGAAAGACGACACCTTCACGAGTCTCCACCTGTTATGACGATTCCCCTTATAGTTCTTGCGGTTCCTTCTGTTCTTGCAGGTTTCCTAGAGGGCTGGTTTACCGACTTCCTTAAAAGGAGCGTTCCCAATCACCTTTTAGAGCTCCCCCACGGACTAGAGCTAACTTTGGCCTTAATAACGGTATCTTTAGCCCTTTTGGGTCTTGTTATTTCTTCCCTTTTCTACTTGTGGAAAAAGATTTCTCCACAAATCATTACAGAGAACCCTCTTATTCGTCCCCTTTACCTTGTTGTTTACAACAAGTACTACTTTGACGAGATTTACTATTTCCTCTTTGTTAAAGGAGTAGGCTTTACTTTTGGAAGGCTCCTTTCCTTTATTGACAAGTATGTAATAGACGGCATTGTTAACGCTTTGGCCTACATAACCAAGTTTACCGGAGAGTTCTTAAGGTTTTCCCAAACAGGTCTGGTTAACGCTTACGTTCTATACTTCCTCTTTGGAGTTTTAATTATCGTAGCTATTATCTGGCTAGTTTAAAGGGGGATAAGGTGGTTAGCGTTTTACTTCTTCTGCCCCTTTTGGGTGCTCTAGTTGTTGCCCTTTGCAAAAGCGAGGAAAGGGTAAAGTGGATAGCCCTCTTTACAACAGGATTAACCCTAATCCTCTCTCTCTTTCTCCTTTTAAAATTTGACCCTTCAAAGGTCGGCTTTCAATTTGTTGACTACGGCAGCTGGCTTCCAAGCTTCTCAATAAAGTATAAGGTAGGAATTGACGGCTTAAGCCTCGTAATGGTTATAATGACTACCTTGTTAACTTTCGTAGCCGTTCCCTCAGCTTGGAACTACATAAGTAAGAGGAGAAGGCTCTTTTACTCCTTACTTCTCCTTTTAGAAACTGCAATGATAGGGGTTTTTGTCTCCTTAGACCTTCTCCTCTTCTATATCTTCTGGGAAGCTATGTTAATTCCTATGAGCCTAATAATAGGTATTTGGGGCGGGGAGAGGAGAATTTACTCTGCTTTAAAGTTCTTTATCTATACTTTTGCTGGAAGCATTTTCCTCCTTGTAGGTCTTGTGGTTTTGGTTATCTATTACTCAAACTTAACGGGAACCTTTACTTTTGACTTTACTCAGCTTTCAAGTTTAAAGCTGCCCCTTGAACTTCAGAAGTGGCTTTTCTGGGCTTTCTTTATAGCCTTTGCAGTTAAAGTTCCAGTTTTCCCATTCCACACTTGGCTTCCCGATGCCCACGTTGAAGCTCCTACCCCTGGAAGCGTTATACTTGCAGGTGTTCTCCTTAAAATGGGAACTTACGGCTTTTTAAGGTTTTCCCTTCCTCTCTTTCCTCAGGCCTATAAGATGTACGCTCCTATAATCTTTGCCTTAGGAGTTGTAGCTATAGTTTATACGGCTCTTGTTGCTTTGGTTCAGGAGGACGTTAAGAAAATAGTTGCCTACAGTTCCGTTTCCCACATGGGCTTTGTTATGATTGGTCTCTTCTCTTTAACGGTTCAAGGAATTGAGGGAGCCATATTTCAGATGCTAAGCCACGGGCTCGTTAGCGGAGCTCTCTTCTTTGTAGTAGGGATAATCTACGAAAGGCTCCATTCACGGGAGGTTTCCCGTATGGGAGGGCTGGCCTCTCTTGCCCCTAAACTTGCCACCTTAGCTATGCTCTTTACAATGGCTAACGTGGGTCTTCCTGGAACTTCCTCCTTTATAGGAGAGTTCCTTACCATTTTAGGTGCTTTTAAGGCCTCTTGGGTTGTAGCTTCACTTATGGCTTTAGGCGTTATATTCGGAGCTGCCTACATGCTCTACATGTATAGAAACGTTTTCTTCCTAGAACCCAAAGTTCTTCTCTTTAAGGACTTAGACCTTAGAGAGCTTTTAAGCTTGTCTCTCTTAGCATTCCTTGTTATATGGTGGGGATTTAATCCAGAATTTATAATGAAGTTTATCCACGCCTATGTTCACGGCCTTTTAGGGGGAGTTTAAAATGGGAATTAACTTAAAGCTATTTATTCCGGAGCTTTTCTTAGCTTTGAGTGCTCTGCTCTTTATCCTGATTGACCTTGTTATTCCAGATAGAAAGAAAAACCCTCTCTTTTCCGTTCTTACCTTTTTGGTTGCTTGTGTGGGAGCTTTCTTGGTAGTTTTGACTAACCCTTTTGTCCCCAAGGAGGCCTTTTTTGGCTTTGTAAAAAAAGACTTACTTTCTTCCATTTCTCAGCTCTTGATTCTCTTTACTCTCCTTTTAACCTCCCTCATTAGTTATGACTACATAAAGAAGTTTGAAATCCGTTATGTTGGGGAGTTTTACTATACGCTTCTCTTTGCCACTTTAGGTGCTTTCTTAATGGTTGAAGCAAACGAACTAACTACCCTTTTTGTTTCCCTTGAAGTTTTGTCTATTTCTACTTACGTTCTAATGGCCCTCTTCAAGGACGACTATAGAGGTAAAGAGGCGGCTTTAAAGTACTTTATAGTTGGTTCTGTTGGAGCAGGGGTTTTGGTTTACGGATTTGCCCTTTTATACGGCATTTCAGGGGGAACCCTCTACTCTGAAGTTCTAAGGGCTCTTAAAGGGGCTCCCCTTCCACTTTTACTCCTTTCCGTCTCCTTGGTCATGGCTGGCTTTCTATTTAAAACAGGTGCTTTTCCGTTTCACGGGTGGCTTCCAGATGCTTACCACGGAGCTCCTACCCCTATAACCCTTTACATGGGAGCCGTGACTAAGATATCTGCTTTTATAGCCTTGGTAAAGCTCTTCTTCCCCGTCTTCTTGACCCTTATTGGCAAGTGGCAAGAAGTGGTTCTGGTTATAGGTATAGTAAGCTCTCTTTGGGGAGCTCTCTTAGCTCTCAATCAAGAAAACTTAAAAAGGATGTTAGCTTACTCCTCAATTTCTCACGCAGGAGTTATGTTGGTAGCCCTTTCTTCCCTTCCCTCAGTTGCCCTATATTCGCTTCTGTTTTACCTTTTTGCATATACCTTAATGACGATTGCAGCGTTTGGCCTTATCTCCCTTCTTACCTTAGAAGGTTTTAAAGGTGAAAGGCTTTCTGACTGGATGAACCTTTACTCTTCATCACCTCTTCTTGCCCTGCTTGCTGTAGTAATTTTTATGTCCCTAGCGGGAATTCCTCCTCTTCTTGGTTTTTGGGCTAAATTCTACGTTATAGTCTCTTTAGTAAATTCTGGAAAAGTCCTTCCTGCATTAATAGTTATGGTTTCCAGTCTAATTTCTTTGGGCTTTTACCTAAAGCCTCTTGTTTACGCGTTTATGAAGGAGGGGAAAGCTGAAAGGCTTGAGTTGGGCCTTTCAAGCTACATTGCAGTTGTAATTTCCTCCCTCCTCTTAGTTATACTGGGGCTTTTCCCTGAATTTATCTCTCAGCTTTCACTTTTAGGTTTAGCTTCTTTCCTTAAAGGGGTAATGTAGGTGAAGGAGCTTTACCGGAAAATTCCTAAGGTAGATAAGTTCTTAAAGGACCAAGACCTTTTAAAGCTCCTTGACGGTTATCCCGTTTTCTTCTTAAAAGAGGCCGTAAACAGGGTCTTAAAAGAAATAAGAGAGGGGATATCCCAAGGAGAGGTTAAGGAAATAAGCTATGAGGTGCTAAAAGAAAAAGTTAAAGAAGTCCTTGAAGAGCTCCTTAGACCCAAACTCCATAAAGTAATAAACGCAACTGGAGTTGTTCTTCATACCAACTTAGGGAGAGCTCCCCTTTCAGCAAGAGCAATTGAACGTATTAAGGAAGTTGCATCTGGCTACTCAAACCTTGAATACGACCTTCAAGAAGGCAAAAGAGGTTTAAGGTACAGGAATGTAGAGTGGATATTAAGGGAACTTACCGGAGCTGAGGATGTTTGCATTGTAAATAATAATGCGGGAGCTGTCCTTTTGGTTCTCTCTGCCCTTGCAAAAGGTAAAGAAGTTATAGTTTCAAGGGGAGAATTAATAGAAATAGGAGGGTCTTTTAGGATTCCTGACGTTATGGCCCAAAGTGGGGCACTCCTTAAAGAAGTTGGAACTACCAATAAAACTCACCTTTGGGACTACGAAAGAGCTATAAGCGAGAACACGGGACTTCTCCTTAAAGTCCATACCAGCAACTACAAGGTTTTAGGTTTCACCTCTTCAGTTTCAACTTCAGAACTCGTGGAGCTTGGGAGAAAGCACGGCATCCCCGTTTACGAAGACTTGGGAAGTGGAAGCTTCATAGACGTTAGGAATTTAGGCTTTTCTTACGAACCTACGGTTCAAGAGGTTTTAAAAGCCGGAGTTGACGTTGTCTCTTTTAGTGGAGACAAGCTTCTTGGAGCTTCACAGGCCGGGATAATCTTAGGTAAGAAAGAGTTTTTAGAGAAGATAAAAAGACATCCCTTAAACAGGGCTCTCAGAGTTGACAAGCTTACCTTAGCTGCTCTAGAGGCCACTTTAACCTGCTACTTGGATAAGGAGCTTGTATTTAAAGAAATTCCAGTATGGAACCTTTTGTCTCAAAGTAAGGATGAAATCTTAAGAAAAGCTAAAGAACTCTTGAAAGAGTTAGAACTAAAAAAATTTGAAGGAAAGGCTTTTCTGGTTGAAGATGAAGCAGAGGTTGGAGGAGGAGCCCTTCCTCTCCAAAAACTCCCTACCTACTGTGTTTCTGTTGAGGTTAAAGGTTTAAGTTCAGAAGAGATAGATGAGAGGATGCGTTCACTGAAAGTTCCCGTAATTGGCAGGATAAAGGAAGATAGATACCTTCTTGACATGCTTACAGTATTTGAGGATGAAATACCCTTTATTGTTGAAGGTTTATTAAGGATTTAAAGGATTTATTCTAGAAAAAAGGAAAGTAGGGAGAACCCCCTACTTTACAATCTCATCCTTAACGTCTTCATAATTTTTGTAGTTCTCGTTTTTAAGAATAGAGTCAATAAACTTATCTATCTCGTCTTTATTAAGGAAAGTACCAGTTAGTAATCTTCCTGTATAGTCATCGTTCTTAATTTCCCAGAACATATAAAAGTCCGGGTAAATTTCCTTTATCTGCTTGTATGCAATCCCGTACTTACTTGGCTTTTCCGGATTCTGCTCCAAGAAGAAGTGGTTGGGACTTACAACTATCCTCCAAAGTTCTACTCCTAACTTCGTAACGACCTTTTGTATCCTTAATTCGTGGCTTTCCTTTACCTTCACCTCTCCCCCTTTAGCAAAGACTACTTCTTACACTTGCACTTACAGAGGAAGTAGTCTGTAGCAGTTTTAGGAACGTCCTCAGCTTTAACCGGTCCTACTTTTCTAGGTTTAACTCCAGGAGGAGGCGGTGTTCTTAAAGCTTCCTTTCTTGCTTCTATTATGTCTTTACAAGTAATATCCCTAGGTATCTTAAGCTCTTGTTTAGGATAGATAAGGTGGGGGTTCTTTATCTTGTCCCTGTTTGCCTTGTAAATTAAAGGCCACTGCCACGGGTCCCCGTAAATGTAGTCCTTTGAAGATATCTTCCAGAGGCTGTCTCCTCTTTTAACTGTGTACCTCTTAGGTAGTGTCTTCCACCTTCTCAGCATCTCTTCGCACTTTGACAGTTTCCCTTGAGCTTGAGCTTTAAGCTGTTCAAGCTTCTTCTGTAATGCCTCAAGCTCGGCTATCTGTTGCCTTAATCTTTGAACTTCTGAAGAGAGAGTTCCAAACCTTTCTTTCAGCTCAGCCTCTTTAGCTTTAAGAAGGGAAAGTTCTTCCTGGCACTTCTTCAGCTTTTCGGTAAGCTCCTTGTTTTCTTGAAGTGCTGCTTTGTAGGCATTTATTAATGATTCTGGATAGAAGGCAAAGTCAGGCGAATAAAGGACAAATTTATCTGTTGGATTAGGGCATCCTTGGGCAACTCCTAAACCGGCAATAACTGCTATAGAAAGAGCTCCTATTATCTTCTTCATTTTCTACCTCCCCAACCTGTTTTCAAGTTTTTTTATTTGCTCTTCAAGTTGCCACTTTGGAGGTAATGAAGAGAGTTTAGCCTGAAGCTTCGCTTTTTCCCCCTCAAGCTGGTGTATTTGAGTTTGAAGCTGAGATATTGCCATTTTGACTTCTTTTTTCTCCTTACAACAGCTTTCAAGTTTGGCTTTCAGTTCTTCGTTCTCCTTTTTTAAGTTCTGATACTTCACAGGAAGAGGCTCTTTCTTTGACTCTGCTTCAGGTTTTACAGAACAAAGGGAACCTGCAAGAGAGTTTATGGGCAGTAAGAAGGTAACGCTTAAGGTTAAAACTGTGAGCTTCCTCTTCATGTTTCCTCCCTAATTTAGGTATCTTTTTCATTTTACCACTTCTTTTAACTTTCACTTTTCCAGTTCTTTTTTTCTACCATGTAATATATAACTGGAATTACCACTAACGTTAACATAGTTGATGCAAAAACGCCAAAAAGTAGTGAAATGGCTAAACCTTGGAATATCGGGTCTAGCAGTATAACTGCAGCACCAACTATTGCTGCTGCAGCCGTTAAGACTATGGGTCTAAACCTTACAGCTCCGGCCTCTATTATTGAATCTTTTAGGGGAGCTCCTTCCCTCTTTCTCATGAGGATAAAGTCAACGAGGATTATAGAGTTCCTTACAACTATACCTGCAAGGGCTATAAAGCCTATCATGGATGTAGCAGTAAAGTAGGTTATCTTCCCTAATAGCTTACTCATTAGCCAGTGGCCAGGGATTATACCTATCATAGTTAAGGGAATGGGAACCATTATAATCATAGGGATAATGAAAGACTGGAACTGGCCGACTATCAAGAGGTAAATCAAAATTAGCGCAACTATAAACGCTGCTCCCATATCCCTAAAGGTTTCATAAGTAATTTGCCACTCGCCGTCCCACTTCATAACAGGTTTAAAGTCACTCTTTGGTATTGAAGGTGGTATGAAGTTGTATTTAAGCTTGTAGCCGTCAGGGAGAGGGTGTTCCGATAAATACTTGTTTATAGCAAGTATCGGGTAGATAGGAGCTTCATACTTACCGGCGACGTTTCCAATTACATAGGAGACTGGATGTAAGTTTTTGTGGTATATGGTTTTATCTCCTAACACTTTCTTAATTTCAACAAGTTCCCTTAAAGGTATAAGTTTCCCATGTTTATTCATTACTGTTAAGTCTAAGATTTTCCTTATGTCGTCCCTTTGGTTTCTCGGAAGTCTTACGAAAATGGGAACAGGGTCTGAGTCGTACTTAGTGTGAGCTACCGATACTGTAGCTCCTTTTATTGCCATACTTACAACTTGTGCAATTTGAGCTTCACTAACTCCAGACTCCCTTGCTTTCCTCCTCTTTACTTTAACCTCATACTTGTAGTAGTCATCGTCAACGAGAGTATCTACATCAACTACTCCGGGAGTTCTCTTGAATATCTCTTCTATCTCTTTTGCTATTTTCCTTCTTACCTTGTCATCTTTACCGTATATCTCAGCAACCAAAGTTGACAGGACAGGAGGGCCCGGTGGAACTTCTACGATTTTTACCTTAGCTTTTGGGTTAACAGCCTTAGCAACAGCTTCTATTTTTGGCCTTTCCTCTTTTGCTATGTCGTGAGACTGCCTCTTCCTTTCGTGTTTGTCTATAAGGTTAATTCTTATGTCTGCTACATTGCCCCCTTTTCTTAAGTAGTAGTGTCTAACGAGCCCGTTAAAGTCAAAGGGTGAGGCAGTTCCTATGTAGCTTTCAAAGTCGGTAACCTCCGGAATTGTTTGGATGTAGTCTGCTATGGCTTTAGTGACTCTGGCCGTCTCCTCTAAGGAAGTTCCTTTTGGCATGTCTATTACTACTTGGAACTCGCTCTTGTTGTCAAATGGAAGTAGCTTTACTATTACTGACTTTGTAAAGAACATGGAGACTGAACCTACCATTAAGAGGAGAACTACGAAGAGGAACACCCACCTTTTAAGGGCAGAGTCTAGAAGGGGTCTAACTAATTTGTTGTAAATCTTGTAAGTTCTTGTCTCTTCTAGGACCAGTTTCTTTTCTTCTTTTTCAACGTCTTTCCTGAGGAGGTGGTAGGCGGCCCAGGGGGAGATTACAAAGGCTACGATTAGGGAGAAGAACATTGCAACTGAGGCGTTTACCGGGATTGGCCTCATGTAGGGTCCCATAAGCCCTCTTACGAAGGCCATAGGTAAAAGGGCAGCTATTACCGTAAAGGTTGCCAGTATGGTTGGGTTTCCTACTTCTGCAACGGCGTAAATGGCCGCTTGAAGAGGAGGCATTTCCTTTAGTTTAAGGTGTCTGTGGATGTTTTCTACTACTACTATTGCGTCGTCAACTAAAAGACCAAGGGTGAAGATTAGGGCAAAGAGGGTTACCCTGTTTAAGGTATATCCTGTTATAAGGTCAACAAAGAGAGTTAAGGCTAAAGTGGTGGGAATTGCTATTGATACTACTAAAGCTTCCTTTATACCCAATGTCAAGCCTATAAAGACTACTACCGCTGCGATTGCAACTCCTAGGTGGAACATTAGCTCTTTGAACTTGTCCTCTGCCGTCTTTCCGTAGTTCCTGGTAACTGTTATGTGAATGTCTTTAGGTAGCATGTGGTCTTTTACTAGTTTAACCTTTTCTAGTATGTCTCTTGCTACATTAACAGCGTTTGTTCCTTTTTTCTTTGCTATTGCTATGGTGACTGCCGGGAATTGGTTGCCGTGTTCTTTTATAAACTCTTTGCTGACTCCCTTTTCTTCAGAGTGGGGCCCAAAGCCTATAAATACATAGTTGTCTGGGTCTTTCGGAGCGTCAACTACCGTTGCTACGTCTTTTAGGTAAACTGGCTTGCCTTTGTAAACTGCTACAACGATGTTTTTAAGGTCGTTTATCGTCTTTATAAACTCTCCTGCTTCAACGGGGAATTCTGTATCGTTTTCTACTACTTTCCCAGCGGGGAATTTTGCGTTTGCGGACTTTATTGCTTGTGCTACTTGGAGAAGTGAAAGGTGGTAGTTTTTAAGCTTGTTTTCATCTACTATTACTTTGAACCTTCTTGAGTCCCCGCCTATTATCCAGGATTTTGATACGTTTTTAACTTGCTTAAGTTGAAGGCACAGTTCTTTGGCAAATTTCCTAAGTTCGTAAGGCGTTCTGTCAGGGCTCCATAGGGTTAAGGTTACTATGGGAACGTCATTAATGTCTTTAGGTTTGACTATTGGCTGGAGGGCTCCCTTTGGGAGCTTGTCAAGGTTTGACATTAGTTTATTGTAAAGCCTTACTAAGGCATCTTCCATGTTCTCGCCGACTTTGAACCTTGCTATTATTAAGGACATACCGGGCTTGGAGATGGAATAAACGTAGTCCATTCCCTTAATTTCCCAAATGAGCTTTTCAAACCTTGTGGAGACTTTCCTTTCCACCTCCTTTGCTGAAGCTCCCGGGTAGGGAATAAATATGTCAACCATAGGAACAACTATTTGAGGCTCTTCCTCTTTAGGAGTAAAGATTATTGCTGCTAAACCGATGAGTATAGAAGCTATAAGGAATAGGGGAGTTAGCTTTGAGGTTATAAAAGATTTAGCGATTCTTCCTGCTATACCAAGGTTTATGTTCTTCATCTTTACCCCTCTACTCTTGCTCCATCTACAAGTTTGTTAACGTTTGTAGTGGCTATCTTCTCTCCTTTGTGGAGTCCAGAGAGTATTACGACTTTATTTCCTATGGTTTCTCCGGTCTTAACTGTTCTTAAGTGAGCTATGCCGTTTTTAACTACAAAGACGAACTCAAGAGCTCCCACCCTGTAAATTGCACTTTTGGGAACGACTATGGTTTCCGCCTTTAAATAAGGTATTTCAACTACTGCGTAAGTTCCCGGAATTGCTTTTAAGGGTTCTTCAGTTTCTACTTTAACTCCAAACTTATGGGATATTGGGTCTGCACTTTTGTCAACCTCAACTACTTTCCCTGAATAAAGGGTGTTCCCCACTTTCACTTTCACTTTTGTTCCTACCTTTACTTTATCTGCAAAGGCGTTATCTATGAAGGCTCTTACTCTTAAAGGAAGAGAACCTACTTTAAATACGGGAGTTTGAGGTGAAACTAGATTACCCTCGTCAATTAACTTTTGCAGGACTATTCCGTTTACGGGGGATTTTAGATAGGTGTAAGAGAGGTAGGCCTGAGCCTTTTTAAGGCCTGCCTTTACCTGCTGCTCTTTTGCAAGGAGCTCCCTTTTCTTTTCTAAAACTTGAGCCTTTTTAGCTTTAACTGCCTCAAGCTGAGCTTTTGCAGCTTCATATTTTGCTTTTACTTCGTCAAACTTCTGCTTTGATACGGCCTCTTCTTTAAAGAGCTCTTTAAACCTCTGATAGGTTTTAAGGGCAAACTCATAGTTCGCTTTAACTGCTCTTTCGTTTGCCTCAACTTCCTTTAATACTTTGTTTAACTCTTTTTGTGCGGCAGCTATCTCTTTGAGGGCAGCCCTTGCCTTTTCTACGTCAGGTTTTATGTCTGAGCTGTCTATCACTGCTACAACTTGACCTTTTTTAACTTTATCTCCTACCTTTACCTTTTCCTTTATTAGATAACCTACCACTTTAGGGGAAAGCATTATCTCTTCTTTTGGAATTACCGTTCCGGAAAAGGAGCTCTTTCTGTAAAAGGTCATAACTTCAACAGGTTGAACTTTGACTCCTTTTACTTCTTTAACCTTTATACTTTCGGCTTTTTCTCCTTTCTCTCCACATGAGGTTAAAAGGGTTAAAAGAAGAAACATAGCTGCCGAACGCTTTACCATTTCTTACCTCTCTACCGAGTTTGTCAAATTCATTATCTTATTAGAATTTATTATCATGTCAAGGTTTTTAAAGCCTTAGGAAGTACTCTATAAAGACGTCTGAGTAGAGCCTTAATTTCCTCCACTTATCCGGAGAGGCCAAAATCTCTCTTTCCTCTATTCCTTCCTCTTTAAGCTCTTCCCTATAAGCCTCAATCCATCTTTTAATCCCTTCCTCTTCAACTTCAAGGTGGAACTGGAGGGCTACTACCTGTTTTCCTATCCTAAAGGCCTGGTTTTTGTACATTGCAGAAGAGGCAAGCTTTACAGCTCCTTTAGGTATTTCAAAAGTATCCCCGTGCCAGTGGAACACCTCTATTTCGTCCTTATAAAGTATCTCAAAGTCTCCCTGTGGAAATACTTCTTTCCAGCCTATCTCTTTTCCCCACTCTCCCTTAAAAACTCTCCCTCCAAAAGCTTTTGCTATTAGTTGCGCTCCTAAACAAACTCCTAACACCTTCTTCCCTTCGTGAAAGAAGTCCTTAATCAGCCTTTCCTCTTCTTTGAGGAAGGGAAACTTATCCTCTTGGTAAGCTCCCATAGGTCCGCCTAGCACTACCAGTATGTCAAAGTCTGTAGGTTTTGGAAATTCCCCTTCAAATGCTCTAAATTCTTCTGTTTTCACGCCCCTTTTTTCAAAGGCAGTTTTAAAGTTCCCTAAGTCTTCAAACTCTATGTTCTTTAAAGCTGCTACTTTCAAGTTGTTCCTCCCACGGTAATTTTGGGTATCCTTATTGTAGGCAGTCCGTCTGAGACGGGAACTCCTTGACCGTCCTTACCGCAGGTCCCTATTGAGAAGCCTAAGTCGTTTCCTACGGCGTCTATCTCTTTTAAGACTTGAGGGCCGTTTCCTATTAGGATGGCTCCCCTTATAGGCTCTGTTATCTTACCCTTTTCTATAAGGTAGGCTTCAGATACTTCAAATACAAAGTCTCCGCTTACAGTATCTACTTGTCCTCCTCCCATTTTTACTACGAGAATTCCGCTTTTCGTGTCCGAGATTATGTCTTGGGGGTCAGTGTCTCCTGAGGCTATGTAGGTATTTGTCATTCTTGGGATGGGAGCGTGTTTATATGACTGTCTTCTACCGTTTCCAGTTGGGAGGCCTTCGCTTTTCATAGCTTCAATGTTGTCGTACATATATCCCTTTAAAATCCCGTTTTCTATTAAGATGTTTTTGGCAGTGGGATTTCCTTCGTCGTCATATCCACTGCTTCCGTATTTCCCTTTCATTCTCCCGTCGTCTATTACTGTTATCAGTTCTGAAGCAACCTTTTCACCTAGTTTTCCCGAGTAAACGGAGAGTCCTTGATTTACAAGGTCTGCTTCAAGACCGTGCCCCACCGCTTCGTGTATCATAGTTCCTCCTGCTTCAGAGGATATTACTACTGTGAACTTACCTGCAGGGGCAGGCTTTGCCTTAAGCATTTTAAGGGCCCTTTCGGCAGCTTTCTTACCTATCTCTTCAGGTTTTACCTTCTCAAGTAAAGAGTAGTCTCCCAAGTGGCCTACAGGTTCGTAGCCTGTTTGGAGCTCCACTCCGTCTGAAGCTACCGCTAAGGTGTAAAAGACTACTCTCGGCCTTAGGTCTTCAACTATCTTTCCGTCTGTATTCACTATTACAACTTCTTGAAGCGTGTCTTTTAGCACTACGCTTACCTGTTTTATCCTGTCTGAGATTCTTGCTGCCTCGTTTGCTCTCTTTAGGTATTCAACTTTCCTTTCAACTGGAATGTCTATTTCCATTCCTTCTATTACCTGTTGGTATCTTTGCTCTTTCTCTGTAAAGTCTATGGTACATTCTTTCTCAGACCTTACAGCTGAGGTTATTGCGTCTATGAGTTCTCTTATGCTCTTTTCGTTTATCTTGTTGGTGAAACCGTAGTAGGTTTTAAAGTCTTTAACGAACCTGATTCCCACTCCCTCTTCTATTCCGTAAGAGACCTCTTCTATCTTGTTGTCCTCGCACTTGGCAAAGAACGAGTGTCTCCTTTCAAAAAAGAGCTCCCCGTAGTCTGCTCCTTTTCCTTTAAGGAGTTTTACCCCTAAAGTTCCAAGCTCTTTAAAGTCTGCCTTCATCTTAAAGCCCCCAGTCTCTAAGGTAGAGAAAGTCTTTATCAACAGTTCTTTGAGATATCTTGCATATAATCGGCATTTTCCTCTTATACTGGCTCTTTTGGACCATACTTAAGACTTTTTCCACTAGTTCCTTTCTAAAACCTGCTTCCACTAGTTCTTCTTTCCTTAACCTAAGGTCAACATATCCAACTAATATCTTGTCAAGTTCTCTGTAGGAAAGTCCTATCTCTCCTTCGTCAGTTTGTCCCGGCCAGAGGTCTGCTGAAGGTTTCTTCTTAACTATCTTTTCAGGGACTCCAACGAACTTAGCCATTTCCCATACTTGGGTTTTGTATAGGTCTCCTATCGGGTTAACGTCGTGGGCAGAGTCTCCCCACCTGGTTGAATATCCTATGAGGAGTTCGCTTTTGTTGCTGGTTCCTATAACTAGGGCTTTCTTCCAGTGGGCGAAGTCGTACAGTATGCTCATTCTTTCCCTTGCCATTTTGTTCCCTTTCCTTACAGGGTCGGCTTTGGGAAAGAGCTTATAGTAGGCGTCTATTTGAGGTGTAATGTCTATTTCGTGAAACTCTATTCCCAGTGTTTTGGCTACCAGCTTTGCGTCTTCCCTTGAGGAGGGGGAGGAGGTTTTGTAGGGCATTGATATGCCTATAACGTTTTCCTTCCCCAGAGCTTTTACAGTTAAAAAGGCAGTTAAGGAGGAGTCAACGCCTCCTGACAGGCCTATTACGGCTTTTTTAAAGCCGGCTTTTAAGAGCTCTTCTTTTATGAATTCCGTTAAAACTTCTTCAACGAATGCTTTGTCTTCTATCTGGAGTTCCTTTTCCAGCCTATCTCTCATCTAAGATTCTCCTTAGGTTCTTAAGCACCATTAAGGGCCTTTCGTCCCTTAAGAGGGGAAGGTTTATCCTCGCAGAGCGTATAAGGGAAGGGTTTAACTCAACCGTTAAAAGCTCCTCTTTAAATGAGCCAGCTTTTGCAATTACGTTTCCGTATGGGTCGCAAATGAAGGAGTTGCCAGAAAAGACGAAGCCGTCTTCTACTCCCACTCTGTTTGAGTAGAGGAAGTAGCTCCCAGTCAGCCTTGAATAGAACTCTCCCATGTTTAGCCATACTTCTGCGTTTCCAAACATTCCCTTTTCCCTGTAGCCCCTTCCCGGGCTTGCAGAGAGGGCAAAGATGTACTTTGCTTTTTGGATAAATGCAAGGTATATGCTTGAAAAGTGCCAGAGGTCTTCGCATATAAATATAGAGCTCTCTCCCAGTCTCCCTTTAAATACCTTTACCTCCTTTCCCCTTCCCGTGAACCTTCCTTCGTCAAACATACCGTAAGTTGGAAGGTATAGTTTTCTGTGGACGTGTTTTACTTTGCCTTCAGATAAGTAAAAGGCCGAGTTGTAGAAAATGTGCTCGGGGGTTTCTTCAATTAAACCTACGACTATGTCTATTTCCCTACTTAGCTCAATAAGGGGAATGAGCTCCGGGCTTTCTGCCGTTAAAGCTACTTCAAAGGTTAGGTCTTGGATGTTGTAGCCTGTTAGTGAAAGTTCAGGGAAGAGGCAGACTTTGGCGCCCTCTTCCTTTGCCTTAAGGGCAAATTCAAGGCACTTTTCAACGTTTTCCTTAACTCTTCCCAGTTTAGTGTTTATCTGGGCTACCGCTACTTTCATCTTCACCACCTAAAAGAGAGGCGGAAGGAGCTCTCTGTTTTTCCGCTCCTTCCTATTCCTTTAAATATTTTGAACCTAATGATACCATCAGCTATCCTTGCCGAGAAAGCGGTAAGCTCTATGCCTGCTGAGGAGAGTAATTTCCTTGGCCTGTTTTTAAAGGAGCTCCCCACCCAAAGGGTCGGCTTTAAAAATACCGACTTATCTATTAAGGGGAATCGGTAAGAGTAGTTAACTGCTAAAAACTTTTTGTTATAGACCTTCTCCGGGGAGTAGCCGGGAACAGGGGCTTTTAGGTACAGACCTTCTCTACTGTAGCCAACTTTTGTTCCTCCGTAAGCGGAAACCGTGGAGGTATTTAACTTTCCCCTCCTTTTTGAGAAAGTAAAGGAGCCTAAGACCTCTCCGGTAAAGAAGTCGGAAACTTTCGGAGTTGATAGTTTAAAGGAGATTTTCGCTCTTTTCCCTATTGTGTAATAGACCATATCTGTTGAACGGTCCTTTAGGAAGGAAAAGGTTAAGTATTGTAATCTTGTATCTTTTACGGAGCCTGAGTTTAAGGAAGAGAAGCTCTCAATTCCTACTGAGAGTTGGTTCACCTTTTCTCTATCTAGGTAAAAAGTTGTTTCTACGGGAGCTCTTATTAATTTTTCTTTAAACTCCTTTCCCTTAGTCGTTGTCTCGTAAGACTCGTCGTAAAAGACTCCGAAGCTTAAGTTTCCCCTGTTTCTTATTATCCTGTAAAGTTCCGTGTAGGTGTAAATGTGTTTAGAGGGTTGGTCTTCGTTGAACCACCTTACATATCCTATAAATACCTTGTGGCCTAGTCCAAAGAGATTGTAATCCCTCACTTCCATTCCTGCTTTGTAAGCCCCTGAGCTCTTAACCTGAAATCTTGGAAGGGGAACTAAAGGGAACTTATCTTTTAGCTTTAGTTTGATTACCACTTTGCCTTTTTCCTTTATTACTTTGCTTTTAACTTCGTAGAAAAGGTGAGTATTTAAGAGGTTTCTAATTGAGAGTTTAAGGAGCTCTCGGTTAAACTCCTCTCCCGGCTTTAAAAGGAGCTCTTTTAAAACAAGCTCCTTCTTCGTCCACTTTAAGCCTGTAATTTCTATTTTCTCTATAACCTCTCCCCTTGCAGGAAGGATAAAGAGATAAACCAACAGTAGGCTTAAACAAAGCCTTTTCATTGTTTCCTCATAATCAGGAAAAAGAGGAAGGAAAGGAGGGAAAGTAGCAAACTTAAAAGTATGCTGGTTCCTAAGGGGAAGTAGAAGACGAAGTTATCCCTCTTTATCAGTATGTCTCCGGGGAGTTTACCTATGGGAAGAGAAGTTTTACCGACAACAATTAGGAGTAAGCCTAAAAAGAGTAAAAAGACACCGAGTATTATTAGCGTTTTCCCTATCTCTTCCATCACCTTATCACCTCTATTAATTTCGGTAAAATGTAAATTAAGTCTAAAATTAGTGCAAAAGAGCCTACGGTTAATACTGCAGCTGCAGAAGCGTCTTTGGCCAGTTTTGCACTTTCCTTAAACTCTTTGGTAGCCGTATCTACTGCCCTTTCAACGGCAGTATTTAGCAGTTCAAATGCCAGAACCATTAGATTGGCGTAGGCTACAAAGAGCCTTTCTAGGCCGCTGAGAAAGGTTAACGAAAGAGAAAGACCCAAAAGGCTTAAGGAGAGGTTTATCCTAAAGTGTTTGTCCTCTTTGAAAGCCCCTCGGTAGCCTTCTAAGGCGTACTTAATTCCCTTTAATATTCCCTTTATCGTTTTTAACATCTTCTGGGTATTCTATTCGGTTGTGATATATTCCTGATAGGACTTTTTTAAATACTTTTTCTATTATCCCCAATTCCTTTAAAGAGAGCCCGCTTTGGTTTAGCTGTCCCTCTTCTACAGTGTCCATTACCAGTTTGTGGATTACTTTCTCTAAGTCTAAAGGTTTTCCACTTTCCTTCATAGAGCGAACGGCTGCTTCTACCGTATCTGCAAGCATTATTATCCCAGACTCTTTAAACTGGGGCTTTGGGCCCGGATATCGGTAGATTTTCTCGTCAACTTTGTCCTTATAGAGCTCCTTTGCCTTGTGGTAAAAATACTTCATTAACTTGGTTCCGTGGTGCTGTTTTATTATGTCTATTACCTTTTGAGGGAGTTTGTACTTCTTGCCAAGTTCCTCTCCGTATTCAACGTGGGAGCGGAGTATTGCAGCACTCTTTTCGGGAGGGAGCTTATCGTGGATGTTTACTCCCCCCATCTGGTTTTCTATAAAGGCTTGAGGGTTTTTTAACTTACCTATGTCGTGAAATAGCCCTCCTGCCTTTGCAAGTAAAGCGTTTACTCCTATTGCTTCTGCCGCTGCCTCTGCCAAAGTTGCAACCATAACAGAGTGGCTGTAGGTTCCAGGAGCTTTAAGGACCAGCTTTCTAAGCAAGGGATGGTTTAGGTTTATAAGTTCCATATAGACTATGTCTGTTGTAAAGTTAAAGAGGTTGGTTATCAAGGGGCTAAGGCCGTTAACTATGATTGCAGTTAAGAGAGCTCCTACTCCCGTTAAGAGGGCTTCAATAGAGAAGTTCCACCAGAGTTTGCTTCCAAATGCGTAGTAGTAAAGGAGGAGCTCTACAATTAATGCAATTCCTGCTCCCTTTAAGGCTGCTCTGTATATTACCTCTCTCTTTTTAAACTTCCTTGAGTCAAAGGCTGCAAAGAAGGAGCCTACTACGATTGGGATTATCAACAAGAAGGGCTTAGACAGGTTAAACCCTGAAATAAAAGCTACCGGCAAGGAGTGAATAACTGCAACCTTTTTGTTTATGAACATTGACGCAAATATTACAGACGAAAGGAGTGGAACGTAAATAAGGGAGCTTTCAACAGGCAAGTTGAGGCTCTGAATTATGAGCTTTGAGAGAAAGGTGAAAAACTTTATTAAGAAGATGTCTAAAGTTATTGCCGAGAGGGAGAATATAAGGTTCTTTACATCGTAAGCTGAAGGGCTTAAAGTCTTGTACATCCTTAAGACTGAGTAATAAAGGAGAAGAGAAAGTAGAAATAGGGATAAGTACTTGTTTATACCCCTTCCCCTTTCCTTAACTTCTTTTATTGCTTTTAGCTTCTCCTCTACTTCTGGAGTAATTTTCTCTCCCTTTCTTACTATGAGCTCTCCCTTTTTTAAGGTTATAACTACTGGTTTTACTTTACTTTCTGCCTCCTTCCAGCGTTTTTGGCTCTCTTCTTCGTTGTATATAAGGTTAGGTTTTAACTTAATCTGGTTTGAAACTTTCTCTGCAATCTCCTTTTCCCCTAAGAGCTTTTCTAAGTCCTTCTTAAAGAGTTCCTTTACATTATCTTCCTTTAAAAAATTACTTGTCTTTACCCTTTCTTTTGTTTGCCCTTCAATAACTTCTATCTCTGTGTAGCCTTCTGGCACTTTAGATACTATTCCTCTTTTGTAGTAAGAGTTTATTAGCTCTTTTACCAGTTTCTTCTGGGATTTATTTAGGAACTTGAGGTTTTTAATCTCTTTGAAAGTTTCTTCCTCTGCCCCTTGGTCGTAGTAGTAAATTGGAGGAACTTGCCTTTTTGCTCTCTCTTTAAGCTCTCTTGTCTTCTCCTTGTTTACAACCTTTGCTGTTATCGGGGAGATTATGTTTACGGGGCTTTTCTGACCTACTTTTAAAGAGGGAAGGTTTATTAGGTTAATAGGCAGTATAAAGATAGTAGTAAAGATGCTTGCAATTAATAAGCTACCGAATATTAATAGCTTACTTCTCCTGTCCTCTTTCATACTCTTCATAAGCCTTTATTATCTCCTGAACGAGTCTGTGTCTTACAACGTCTTCCCTTGAAAACTCAATTACTTCTATTCCTTTAATTCTCCTTAGGATTTTAAGTGCCTCAACGAGACCTGAGCGCTCTTTTGACGGTAGGTCAATTTGGGTAATGTCCCCTGTTATGACAACCTTTGAGCCAAAACCGAGGCGAGTTAGAAACATCTTCATTTGTTCTCTCGTAGTGTTTTGGGCCTCGTCAAGTATTATGAAGGCGTCGTTTAAGGTCCTTCCCCTCATGTATGCAAGGGGTGCTATCTCAAATATGTTCCTCTCTAAGTAAGAGTTTACCTTTTCAGGTTCAATCATCTCAAACAGAGCGTCGTAGAGGGGTTTCAGGTAAGGGTCTATCTTCTCCTGTAAAGTCCCAGGGAGGAAGCCAAGTTTTTCTCCTGCCTCAACTGCGGGCCTCGTTAAAATTAGCCTGTTTACCTTTCCCTTCTTAAAGTAGGAAACTGCCATTGCAACAGCTAGATAGGTTTTCCCCGTTCCCGCAGGTCCTACTCCAAAAACAATGTCGTTTCCCCTTATGGCTTCTACATATCTCTTTTGAGTTTGCGTCTTTGCTACGATTTTCTTTCCTCTATAGGTGGTGGTTATTACGTCTTTTGACAGCTCTTGCGCTTTACTTTCCCTTCCTGCTGATAGTTGGGTAAGGTACATGTCCACATCTGCTTTTGTTAGTTTATGACCTGCTTTAACCATACCCTCAAGGCCTTTTAGGAACTCCCTTGCCTTTTCCTCTCCTTCGGAGCTCCCGTTTATCATTATCTCGTTTCCCCTTGAGCCTAACTTTACATTGAGTATTTCTGCCAGTTTCTTTAGGTTCTCTTCGTGGTGTCCTACTATCGTGTAAAAGTCTTCTGGCTCAAGTTCTAAAATTACCTTTATCACCTTCTCCTCCAGGTTTCTCTATCTCTACTTTTAGGCTGTTTCTAAACCACACGTCGTTTTGAGGAAAGGGTATTTCTACGTTGGCCTCTTTAAGCTTATACCACACTTTGTAGTAAAAGTCGCTTATTACGTTTCTTACCCATATGTTCTTCCTTATGTCTATCCAAAATATTGCTTTAAATATCAGGGCACTATCTCCGAGCTCTTCAAACCTTACGGTTTTAGGTAAGAACCTTACTATGTAGGGGAGCTCCTCAATCGTTTTACTTATTATCTCCTTAACCTTTAGTGGGTCTGAAGAGTAAGCTACCCCTACGGGAATTTTGAGCCTAACGTAGGGGTCTTTGAGTGAGAAGTTAACTATTGGTGAGCTTATAAAGTTTGAGTTTGGAATTGATATCTCTACTCCGTCGTTTGTCCTTATTATGGTTGACAGTATCCCTATGTCTTCAACTTTTCCGAAAACGCTTGGCTGGGAGCTCCCCAAGGTTGAAACGGAGATGGAAGGGAGCTCTACTATGTCTCCTACTTTTAATTTCTTACTGAAAAGGAGGATAAACCCGCTTACGTAATTGTTCATTATCGCCTGAAGTCCAAATCCTAAGCCAACGCCTAAAGTTCCCGCTATTGGTAAGATTACCTTCCAAGTGATGCCAAGTGTTGAAAGTAGGATTACCGAGTTAAAGAGGACTCCCAGGTTAAATATGAGGGCTTCTGCAGAGCCTCCTTCAACTTCCCTTCTCTCCTTTGGGAAAGTCATCTTAACCAGCTTTTTGACTATGTTTAGCAAAGAGAAAAGGAAAGAGGCTGTTATCGTAAAGTCAATTATGTTTCCAACTGATATCTTAACGAGCTCAGTATCTAGTAGGTAGAAGTTATCTACGGTGTTTAAGACCTTTGAGAGGTTTGAAAAGTACTTTAATATCTCTATTAAAGCTACTAAGTAGAGTATGGTTAAAAGGTATCTGCTGTTTCTTAAAACTACTTCTTGGTCGTTTTTGGGGAGCTCTTTCAAGAGCTCTTGAGCCAGTTTAGGTAGAAGTTTAGAGTAGGCTATCGTGTATATTACGGTCAGGAAGACTAAGAAAGCTATGCCTATTACGGACTTAAAGTTAAATTCTAAGTATTCCAACTCCCAAAGTAGCATTAGTGCCGTTAGGACTATGAAGCCAGTTAGTTTAATGGTTTTAGACAGGGTTTCGTTTTTAAGGGAATTCCCAAGCTCGTATATTACAGAGAGAGCTCCCAAGTATATAAAGGTTTTTTTTAGGACAATAAGGCCGGTAAGGAGTTTAGGGTTTATGTTTGGCAGATAGATAAAGGCTATAGAGAGGATAAAGGCAATGAAGAAGAAGGAGTAAGGGAGGAGTTTTAACCACCTCTTCTGGGTGGTTATTAGGTGGGTCGCTCTGGTTAAGTAAACTGCCGACACAAAGATGGTTAAGTTCCTGAAGGCTTCCCTTTCTGACCACTTCTGGAAATAGCTTGAGAGCTCCCATCCCAGCCAGAAGAGAATCAGGGATATTATTACTAAAACTGCTCCGTCTGTTATTACTTTCTCTTTTATCCTCTTAAAGAGGAATTTCTTAAGGAAGAACTCTACGAGGGTTAAGAGTATAACTGCCCCTAGGTAGATAAAGAGGAGATAAAGGCTACTCAATACTTACCTCCGAGTACGCTCCCCTCTTTTCAACTTTTATTAACCTGTCTGCAACTATTTCAAGTTCCGGGTCGTGGGTTATTATCACCATTTGGGGAATTTTCCCTTTTAGCTTTGTTAGGAGCTCCGTTAAAGCGGTTTTCCTTTCACTGTCAAGGTGAACCGTAGGCTCGTCAAGTATGAGGGTCTCTAAAGAGCCTGTTTCTGCAGAGAACTGTTGAGCCATTGCAAACCTTAAAGCTATTGCGAAAGCTACCTGCTGTCCTCCCGAAAGCTCGTTTAGCCTGAAGCTACCCCCTTCGGGAGTTATGATTTCTACTGAGAGGTCTTCGTTTACTTTTATGGAGGAGAAGTTAAAGCCAAAAAGCTCAAAGAGCTCCTTTGCACTCTTTTCAACTTTAGGCAAGAGCTCTCTTCTAACTGCAGTTAAAAAGCCTGTCTTTGGGTGGACGGCTGAGGCCAGTTTCTTAAGGAGGATTTCTGAGTTCCTTACCTCCTCTAAGACTTTCCTCTCTTTAAGAAGGTTTTCCTCCTCTCTTTCCAGTTCCTTTAGGCTCTCTCTAACCTTTACTACTTCGCCTTTAAGTCTTGAGATTTCCTCTATTATCTCCTTCTCTTTCCTTTCTTCTTCTTCTTTCTCTTTTAGGAGCTCCTCATATTCTCCTTCTTTAAAGCCTACCTTTTTAATAAGCTCTTCAAGCCACTTTAACTCTTCTTTAAGCTCTTTTAGCTCTCTTTCTTTCTCTTTAAGTCTTTTCTCTAAGTAGCCCTTACTTTTAAGTTCTCCCTCTATTCTGTCTAGCTTTTCCTTTTTCTTCCTGAGTTTCTCTATTTCTCCTTTAAGCTCAACTCCTTCTACTTTTCCTACCTCGCCGGCTAATTTCTCTTCTTCTTTTTCTAGCTCTTGTCTTTCTTTTCTTAAGCTTTCAATTTCTTCTTCCTTTATGTCTTTAATTTCCTCAAGGTGTTTGCTCTTTATTGAGAGCTCCCCTTGGACTTTTGACCTTTCTTTTTCTGCTTCCGTTAGCCTGTTTGAGAGCTCCTTTAGCTTCTCTTCTAACTTCTTTACCGCCTCCTCCTCTACCTGGGGGAGCTCCTTCTCTACGGCTCTTATCTCTTCCTTTAGTGAGTCTATTTCTTTTTTTAGGTTTTCGGCTTGAGAGGCCTTTTTTAGGGCGTAGTTAAACTCTTCCCTTTCTCTCTTTAGCCTTACCTTTAGATTTTCAACTTCCTTTTCTAAAACCTTTATCTCTTTTAAAAGGGAGTTTTTCTCTTCTCGGAGCTCTGAAAGTAGCTTTTCCTTCTCTTCCCTTTCCATAGGCTTCCCGCAAACTGGGCACTTTGCCTTCTCGGAGGCTGAAAGTAGCTTCCCTTTCCTTACCACTTCGCTTAGTCTCTCTTTCAGGTTTGAAAGGTAATTCTCTTTCTCCTTCAGCTTTAGCTCAGTTTCCTCAAAGCGCTCCCTCGCCTCTTCTAAGTATTTCCCCGAGAGTTCCTTTAGCTTTTTCTCCTTTTCCTCTTTTACCCTTTTAAGGGTTAAAAGCTTGCTCTCAATTTCTCTCTTCCTTGAAAGGAGCTCCCTTAGCTTTTTTAACCTCTTTTCGGCCTCCTCCTTTTCTCCTCTTAACTTTTCTATTTCCCCTTCAAGCTCCTTACTTCTCATTTCAAGCTTTGGCACTTCTTCTAAGAGCTCTTTTTTAACCTTAATTTTCTCCTTTAAGCTCCCTTCCCTTTCCCTTAAAAACCTTATCCTTTCCCTTGCCTCTTCAAGCCTCTTTACCTTTTCAAGCTTCTCTTCAAGCCCCCTTAGCTTACTAACTTCCCCTTCTAGCTTGCTCTTTTCCTTCTCTGCCTCTTCTAGCTCCATTAGCTTTTCTTTAACCTCTTGAAGGTCTCTTTCTACTCCTTTAAGCCTCCTTGCTTTCTCTTCTAGCTTATCCCTTAACTTTTCTGCTTCCCTTCTCTTTTCCTCTTTCTCTTTTATCTCATCTTCAATTCTCTTTAGCCTCTCCTTTCTCTTAGAGAGCTCCTTGGTTAGGGAGTTAATAGTTTCTTCCTTTTCCCTAACTTCCCTTTCTTTTTCTGTCTTTTTCCTCTTAACCTCTTCAAGCCTTTGAATGCTCCCTTCAAGGGCACTCTGAGAGTGCTTTAGCTCCTTTAATACTTCATTTATTACTTGGTGTTTCCTGTTGAGCTCTTCAAGACCAAGTAGTTTGTTTAAGGTCTCTCTCCTCTCTCCGGGGCTTCCCTGAAAGAGTCTGGTTATCTCCCCTTGAGGAACGAAAATAGTGTTCTTTAGAGTTTGAGGTTCAAGTCCCAAGTTTTCGGTTAGGTACTTCTCTACGCTCTTTACTTTGGCGGCTACCAGTTTCCCGTTCTTGAAAAGCCTCGCTTCGTTCCTCTTAAGGGAGAATTCCCTTTCAACCTTGTAGTTATTCTCTCTGTGGTTAAAGGAGAGTTCCACCCTTGAAAAGTTGGAGCTCCTGTTTATTAAACTCTCCTTTTTCCCGTCTTTAATGTCCCTGCCAAAGAGCCCAAAGAAGAGGCCCCTAATAATGGAGCTCTTTCCGGAAGCGTTCTTCCCTACTATAACGAAAGTTTCGTCTGAGAACTCAATTTGGGTTCTCTTGTGGGACAGGAAGTTTTCAAGACTTAGTTTCCTAAATCTAATCAAGTTATCTCCTCCCTTTCAAACTCTTCCACCTTTAAATCTTCCCTTTTTGGCCTCTTTTCCCCTTCCCTTAAGATTACTGTAAAGCAGAAGACCACAAAAGAGCAAACCAAAATCCAGGCAAAGGTCATAAAGAGTAAGGAGCTCCCTCTCATCCTTCCTTCCTCCTTCTCCTATCTGCTAAGTAAACCATGAACATTTGAAGGGCAAGGATAAACACCATAACAAACCTTGCAACCCACTCCTGAAGGTCTCCGTGGGCTAGTTTTGAAGGTAGGTCAGAGATGCTCCACGCTGCCAGTATTAAAAACAGGCTAAGGGGAGTTATGTACTTTAAGACAAAGTAGTAAAACCTTGGAACTTTAAAGAGAGCTCCCCTGTTTATCTCTTCCCAAGCCCTCTTGCCTCCAAAGAGCCAGAAGAAGATAACCACTTCCAGGAGAGCAAAGAGGACCACAAAGAAAGTTCCTGCCCAAAAGTCCATTTCGTCTAAAGCCTTAGGCATGAAAATGGGAATTTGTGCAACCAAGAACATAAAGATAAGTGTTATCGTTACTGCAAGCTTCCTTGAGAGGTTAAACTCGTCCTCAAGGAAGGCAATTATGGGCATGCTTATTGCAACTGAAGAAGTAGCTCCTGCGAAAAACAGGAGGAAGAACCATATAAACCCTAAGAAATTTCCTCCAGTTAGGTTTGAGAAGATGGCAGGCAAACTTACGAAGGCCAAGTTAAAGGCTCCGCTTTGGGCTACCTCCGTTGCGTTCATAACTCCAAAGAAGGCTACTGCTGCCGGTATGGCTATTGAGCCTCCGAGTATTACCTCTGCAAGCTCGTTTAGTGAAGCAGAAGCGAGTCCTGAAGCGACTATGTCTTCGTCCTTCCTTATGTACGAGGCGTAGGTAATTATTGCTCCAAATCCTAAAGAGAGAGTAAAGAAAACCTGTCCTGCAGCAGCCAACCAGACCTTAGGGTTTGTTAGCTGTTGGAAGTTAGGGTGCCACAGAAAGTCAAGGCCTTGAACGGCGGTGCCGTTAGGGCTTTCTATAAGTATCACCCTTACCATAAGAATTAGGGCCATTATAAAGAGGGTGGGCATTGCCACTTTTGCAAACTTCTCTATACCTCCCTTTATTCCCTTGTAAAGTATATAACCGTTAAACGCAACTGTTAAAAGGAAGAAAAGGTAAGCAGTTGGAGAAGGTTTTGTGTAGTTGGTTAGGAACTCCTGAAAAGGCTTTAAGTATTGGCTCTGGGGAAGGTTAGGGTCCGGGTGTGGAAGAAGGCCAAGGAGAGAAAAGACGGAGTAGCCGAGGGTCCAAGATTCTATGTAGATGTAGTAGCACAGGACTACAAAGGGTATGAATAGTCCTAGAGCTCCTATGTATTTAGAAAGGGGGTTTTTCCAAAGGAGTTTAAATATTGCAGGCGTCGTTCCGTGTCCCTTAGCTCCTCCGTACCTTCCGATTGCCCACTCTGTCCACATTAAGGGAATTGCTATAAGGAGCATGGCAATCATGTAAGGAATCATAAAGGCCCCGCCGCCGTTTTCCGCTGCTTGAGTTGGAAACCTTAGGAAGTTTCCAAGTCCTACGGCGTTTCCTGCCATTGCAAGTATTAGTCCTATCCTGCTTCCCCAGTGCTCCCTCTGGGCCATTTTTTTCCTCCCGTTTTAAAGATGGCATATTATATTAAGGTATCTCAATTGATGTCTTTTGGAGAGAGTTATGAAGTACATTTTTGGTCCTGTCTTTTCAAGGCGTTTAGGCATTTCGTTGGGGGTTGACTTAGTTCCCTTTAAAGTCTGTAGTATGGACTGTCTCTACTGTGAGGTTGGAGCTACTACTGAAAAAACCTTAAAAAGGGCTGAATACGTTCCTTACTGTGCAGTTGTTGAAGAGCTTAAAGAGTACCTTTCTAGTAAACCAGACTTAGACTACATAACTTTCTCAGGCTACGGAGAGCCTACCCTCTTTTCCCGTTTGGGAGAGCTGGTCTCCTTTTTAAAGGAAAACTACCCCTATAAAATTGCCCTTTTAACTAACGCCTCTTTGCTCTACAGGGATGAGGTTTTAAAGGAGGTTGAGGGAATAGATGTGGTTCTTCCCTCCCTTGACGCAGGCTCAGAGGAGGTTTTCCAAAAGCTGAATAAGCCAGTAGAAGGGCTTACCTTGTCTAAGGTTGTAGAGGGCATAAAAAGCCTCACATCTGAGACTTCTTGTCAGGTTTGGGTTGAAACCCTGTTTGTTAAGGGGATTAACGATTCCGAGGAGGAGATTGACAGGATAGGAGAGTTAATTCACTTTTTAAAGCCCCACAAGTGGCAGGTTAACACGGTTGCAAGGCCTCCTGCTTACGCAGTTAAGGGATTAAGCTACGAAGAGCTCCTAAAGATAGTTGAAAAAGTTAACTATCCCCAGAGTGAAGTTGTCGTTAAGGGGAGCTCCTCAAGGACTGCATCCTCTTTTAAGGAGCTTAAAGAGGAGATTTACAACTTGGTCCTTAGGAGGCCGTGCCCCGTTGACGAGATATCGGAAGCTTTAGGAGTTGAAAAGGAAGAGGTAGAATCTGCCGTAAGTGAGCTTTTAAAAGAGGGGAGGGTTAAAGAGCTCTATTTTGGAGGGGAGCCATACGTAAAGGGAGTGCCTTCTTAGCCGTTTTCTCTCTTTTTCTCTTCTTTACGGGAGTTGCCTACAGCCAAGGAGTTAGACTTGTTTCAAAAGGGTGTTTCCCTTCTTTTCTCCTTAGACAGCTTAAAGGGGAGCTCCCAAAAGTGTGTGCTTTAAACCGCAACTGTAAGGGAGAGCTCGTTGACTTTCTCAGAGCTCTGGGCTATGAAGTTAAGGAGAAGGAGGGAGTCCTCTACATTAGCGACTATTTGGTGGTTAAAAAGGTCCTCTTTAGCGGGCTTCCTAAAGAGCTTGAGGGTCTAAAAGAGAGTATAAGACTCCTTGTAGTGGGAAAGAGAGTAGATAGGGTAGATTTAAGCGGAACAAAGCAGATTTTAGAGGTTAAACTTAAGGCTTTAGGATATCCTGAACCTAAAATTTCCTTTTCATTTAGGAAACTTAAGTGTGGTTATCTTCTGTATGTTAACGTAAAAAAGGGTTATAGGCTTTACATAAACAGGATTGTTCTAGTGGCTCCTCCTTCTTTTAAAGGAAAACTTTTAAGGCTCCTTTCTCCTTTAAAAGGCACTACGGTTAACTACGAGACTTTAGGAAAAGTTAGAAACAGACTGGAGGAGTTGTTAATAGATAAAGGTTTTTACAACTGTAGCGTACAGTTGTCGGTAGTTCCTCAGGAAAACAAAAAAAGGCCAAGTTTACTCCAGTTTTTAAAAGCTTCTCTGTTTGTTAAAGTTAAACCGGGGAAAAGATATGAGGTGATTTTCAAAGGGAACAGACACTTTCCTTCAAAAGAGCTCTTAAAACTTACGACCTTTAAGAGTGCCCGCTCCTTTGACCAATTTGAAATTGAAAACAGTAGAGAAAATATAGTCAATTTTTACCGTAGTAAAGGTTTCCCTTTCGTAAAGGTTAAAGTCTCAGTTAAAGAGGGGGAAAAGCTAGTTAAGGTTATCTTCTTTATTGATGAGGGGCCCTACGTTGTTGTTAAGGAAGTCTCTTCTTTAGGTTATAGATTGCCTCGTAAGGAGATAGAGGTTTTAGTAGGTAAGCCCTTTAACTATAAGAAGATAGAGGAGGTTAAATCTAAAGTCCTCCTCTCTTTAAAGAAGGAAGGTTATCTGCAAGCGAGCGTTAGTTATGAAGTTTTTCCCCAAGGGAAACTGGTTTTGAAGGTAAATAAAGGAGCTCTTTTTAAAGTAGTGTCTTTTAAGGTAATCGGCGACAAACTTAGGTGCTTTAAACCGCCAACGCCACCTCTTCCCTTAACGCCTTTCCTCGTATCCCAGATTACAGACTCCCTCTCTTCCTGCTATCTAAATAGAGGATATCCTGAAGTTGTGGTGAAGGTGGAAAGGGAGCTCCTTAAAAAGAGCAAGAAAGAGAAAGACTTTACTTTAAAAGTGAAAGTAAACCCCGGAAAGCCCTACAGGTTTTGCTTTGTTCTAGTTAAAGGTCTTAAGAGAACTAAACTTCCTTCAATAAAGAATTTACTAATTATTAAGCCTGGAGATACCTTCTCAAATAAGGAGCTCTTTAAGCAGTATTCCCTGCTTTTAGAAAGCAGGCTTTTTTCATCTATTTCCCTTAAAAGTTTTAAAGGGAAGAAGTGCTTTAACGAAGTAATAACCCTTAAAGAAGGAGCTCTTTTAAGGTTTAAAGGCTTTCTAGGTTATGGAACAGATTCAGGCTATGTAGTAAACGCCTTTGCTTCTTCAACCTCTCCTTTAGGTCTTGGAACTAAGTATTTTGTCTTTGGGAACTACAGACAGAAAGAAGGCTACGATATGGTTTTTAAAGCTTTAAAGCCTCAGTTTCCCTTTAGGAGGTATAACAGCACTTACTCAATAGTTAAGAAGAAACAGATATTTGAGAGCTTTAAAGTAAACAAGATTTACTACGACTTCTCTTTAAATAGAAAAGCATCAAAACAGCTTACCCAGAGGTTTTCTTTTAGAGTTATAAGGTCAAAATTAACCGACACCTCTATTAACGCTGTAAAGAGAACCCTTGAAAGGCTTTTCTCTTACACTCAACTTTACGATAAGAGGGACAGCATCTCAAATCCCCACAAAGGCTACCTTTTAAAGAATACCTTCTCACTTTCCGGTTTCCTCTTTGGAGGAGATACCTCCTATTACCTTGTAAATACGAAGTTTAAATACCTTTTTCCTTTAAACGGGAAAAGCGTTCTCTCTTTTAGGCTTGGCTTTGGCTTTATAGAGTCTTTGAGGAATAAGAAAGTTCCTCTTGAAGATAGGTTCTTTTTAGGAGGAGCTGAAAGCGTAAGGGGCTATAAGTATGGGACAATCTCTCCCACCGATAAAAAGGGAAACTTTGTTGGAGGTAGAGCTTACGGTCTGTTTAGTTTAGAATTCCGAAGGCTCCTTTGGGGCAACTTAGAGGGAGCTCTCTTTTACGATTCCGGTAAAGTCTTTCCCTTTCTTAAAGACTTTTCTCTCTCTAACTGGTATTCCTCTGTAGGGTTTGGCATAAGATACCTAACTCCCGTAGGCCCTTTAAGGATTGATTACGGCTACAAACTCAAGAAAGTTCCCGGCCAAGGAAGAGGCAGAGTTCACATCTCCTTTGGCTTTCCCTTTTAAGTAAGCTGGCACTCTATAAACTTAATAGCCTTTCCTTCATCCTCTTCAATTGCAATTTCCACTGCCTTCTTGGCAGTCTCTAAAAGCTGTTTTGACTGCTCTCTAAGTTTAAAAGATTGTTGGATTTTTTGTTTTATGATTTGTTGGGTTTGGAGATTGATTTTGGGAATAGGGATAGTTATAAAATCCTCTTTATTGATGGCTGTTAGAATAGTTCCTGAACATCTTTGTTTCATTAATTCTTTTATTTCTTTCTTTGAGTTTAAAAAAAGCTAATTATCTTTTAGAGTTAATTTTATTCTGTTTTTTGGATACTTTAAATATAGCTGCCTTATAACTTCCTCTGGTTTTAGTTGTATGTCTTTATCTCTTATTATGCACTTTGTATAGAATTTCTTTCCTTTTTTCGTCTCTTTTTCAAAAGTGCGTTCCTCTAATTCTTTGATTATCTCTTCAGGAAACAGTTTTAACTTGTAAGGAGTATCTTTTAAAATCTGCTGTATTTTCATCTGCTAATTCCCTTTTAGTTCTGTTTCTAAGTTTTCAAAAAGGAGTTGTTTAAGATGGAAAAGTTCTCCTTTCCATTCAAAGCCTGCGGCCATTTTGTGGCCTCCTCCTCCGAAGGCTTTTGCTACTTTAGCCACGTTAACTTTACCCTTTGAGCGTAGGGAGACTTTCCACGTTCCCTCTTCAAACTCTTTAAAGAAAACGGCTACTTCTACTCCTTCTATTGAGCGGGGGTAGTTTATAAAGCCTTCGGCCTCTTCAGGAAGGGCTTGAGCTTCTTCAAGGAATTCCTTAAATAGGGTAATGTGGGCTACTTTGTTTTTCACTGCAAAGTCTAAGGTCTTAAGGACCAATTCTAAGAGTTTAAATTTGTTTAACCTGTTCCTTTCAAAGAGGTTAGAATAAACAAAGTATGGGTCTATCCCTTTTTCAAGGAGTTCTGCTGCTACTTTGTGGGTTTGGGAGTTTGTGTTTGAGTAGTTGAAGCTACCAGTGTCTGTAAGTATTCCAGTGTAAATGGGAAGGGCAACGAATGTGTCTATAAGCTCAGGTTCTATTAGTTTCATTATGTGGTAAGAGAGCTCACAAGTGCTTGAAATTTCAGGTTCAACTATGTAGTAGTCTGTAAAGGGTTCTGCCGTTATGTGGTGGTCTATTACTAAACTCTTTTTTGCAGGTATTCCTTCAAAGCCTGTTCTTTTAGGGTCTGAAACGTCGGTGATTATGACCCAGTCAAACTCTTCCTCTATTTTCTCTCTCGTCTCTACCTTCTCGGTTCCAGGAAGGAAGTTAAGGAAGTGAGGAACAGGGTCTTTGTAAATTAGCTTTACTTCTTTGCCAAGTTTCTTTAAGTAGTGAAACCAGCCTAAGGAGCTCCCTACGGCGTCTCCGTCGGGGTTTTTGTGGGTGGTAATTAAGACTTTTCCCTTTATGGCCTTTACGAGTTCTGCCGTTTCTTGTCTCGTAAGTTTCATACTATCTCCTCAGGAGATATTACAAATTCTGGCCTTGGAACCGTCCTCAATTTAAGCCTCTTTCCTAATAAGTGGTGTATGTAGCCCTTAGCCTTATTTAACCTGTTTACCGCCTTTACGGCGTCTTCCCTTTTTAAAGAGGAGATAAATACTGTAGCCTTCCTTGCGTCTTTAGAGAGCTCTACCTTCTTAACCGTTATAAACACGCCTTCTGGCAGGTCAACTTCTCTCATTACTATCTCTGAAATCTCCCTAAGGAGAGTTGACTTTAACCTTTCCCTTCTAATTTCCTTCATCTACTCTCCGCTTACCGTGAGTTCTTTTATTAAAACCGAAGGACTGCAGACGTTTCCCATCCACTTAACGTCTGCTCCAACTTCTGTTATTCCTTTAAGGAGCTCCTTAATGTTCCCTGCAACGGTCATCTTGCTTACGGGAGAGACCTTTTCTCCGTCGTTAAAGTATATTCCGTTTATACCTATTGAGAACTCGCCAGATATGGGGTTAATAGTGTGAATTCCCATTGCATCAGTTATTAAAATAACCTCTTTTGGGGTCTTTATCATCTCTTCAAGTCTTAGAGCTCCCCTTTCAACTACTAAGTTGGTTATTCCGCAGGTTGGAGGACTTCCTACTGAAGCCCTTATGCCGTTTCCTGTCGGTTCCATCTTCAACTTCCTTGCCGTATAAAGGTCAAGTAAGAAGTTCTTTAAAACTCCCCTCTCTATAATGGGTTTTTTCCTGGTAGCAGTTCCCTCGTCGTCAAAAGGACAACTACCTAACCCTTCTTTCTGGAAAGGGTCGTCGTATATGGTTAAGCTCCTACTTGCAACTTCCCTTCCAAGCTTGTCCTTAAATAGAGACTTTCCCCTTAAAACGTTGTGTCCTAAGAAAGCTGAGGAAAGAGTTTCTATTATCTCGGCAAAAACTGTATTTTTGAAAATTACCGGAACTCTCATTGTCTTTAAAGGTTTGGCTCCCAGTAGTTCAACTGCAGAGATTACAGCTCCAGAGGCAACCTCGCTCGGGTTGAGCTCGTTAAAGAACCTTGCACTCTGATAGTCCCATCCAGACTGGGCTTCTTCTCCTTCCCTTGCAGTAAGGGAAATAGAGAGTGAATAGCTCGTAGTTTTGTACTTAAAGGAATGGCCGTTTGAGTTTAAGTAGTAAACTGTGCTTTTGCCGTCTGAGTAAGAGGCTTTTCTTACTTTATCTACTCTCCTATCGTAGCTTTTAGCCCTCTCTTCAAGCTCAAGGGCTAGGGAAATTTTCCTCTCTGTAGGTATCTTCTCAAACTCTGGGTCTTCAAGTATAACGTCAAAGAAGTTTTCCTGTGGAGAGGAGAAGATGTAGTCGTCTGGTTCAGAGACCTTAGAGTTTTCCTTTGCACACTCTATTGCTATTCTTATGCCGTCTTCGCTAACGTCGTTTGTATAGGCAAAGCCCATTTGGCCGTTGCTCAATACCCTTATGGCTATTCCCTGAGAAGATGAGGCTTTTATCTTTTCAACCTCTCCCTTTTTAACTTCTATGGTGCTTCCTTTCCCTTCAACTCCGAAAATATCGTATCCGTCAACTCCCAGTTTCTTTAGTATGTTTGATGCCTTCTCAATTAAGCTCTCCATCCCTCCTCCTTAAAGTTTTCTGAAAAATTCCCTTACTTTTTCCGGCTCTCCGCAGGTTTTCTCTCCTTCTGTACAATATCCCAAGTAATAGCAGTTTGGACCAACCTTGTTAAAAAGGTTAGGACACTTTTCTCTCAACTTCTTTAAAATCTTTACTGCCATTTCCCTTATTTCCCACTGTGCCCTTGAGCAGGTCCTCAGCCTTAAAAAGTGGACGAGCTCTTCTCCGTTCATAGTGAAAACTATCCTCGTAGTGCAGGCATTGGGGAGGACGAACCTTGCATCTTCTTTGGGGACTCCCTCTTCAACAGCTTTTTGGTAGAACTTCCCTATGGTTTCCATAAGCTCTTTAAATGTGAGTTCTTTGTCTTCAATCTTAACCTTTACTCCTTTAAGGCTTTCAGGTATCACGTAGGGGAAGTCCCTCATTGCAACGTACCTTTGGGACTGTTGACTGTAAGAAGCAGGACGGTGTCTTACAAGTTGATGGGAGCAAGCCCTTGATATGCCGTCAACTAAGAAGGTAAAGAAGGAGTGCCTTAAGAGCTCCTCTTCGCTTTTTAACTCTGGAAGGTTGTAAGAAAGCAGAATAACTTCCAAGGGTACCTCCGCCTTTTTTGTGGGAGGAATATTATAAGATAAGCTTCAGTCTTTATACTGAATTAGGGGAAGAGAAGCCTCTTTTGCTATTTCCTTTGCCAGCCAGTCTGGATAGCCTTCCTTGTATATTACTTTCTCAACTCCTGCGTTTATCAACATCTTAACGCACAAAGAACAAGGACAGTGGGTGCAGTAGAGGACGGAACCTTTTGTGGAAACTCCGTGAAGGGCTGCTTGTATTATGGCATTCTGCTCTGCATGGAGACCTCGGCAGAGCTCGTGTCTCTCTCCGCTGGGTATTTTTAACTTCTCCCTTAAACACCCTACTTCTTCTGGGTGCTTAAGCCCACTTGGAGGGCCGTTATATCCGGTTGAGATTATTCGCTTGTCCTTTACCAAAACGGCCCCTACTTTTCTCCTTAAGCAGGTTGAACGGGTAGAAACCATCTGGGCTATTGACATAAAGTATTCGTCCCAAGATGGCCTCGGCAATCAATGTCCTCCTAAAAGTTCCAATACTTTATGGTAAGCGGTAGTTATTAAGGTTAAGAACATAATTATGTAGAGTATTATCTCTACTGCGGCTATCCACTTTCTAAAGCCAAATACCGTCTTTAAAGCTCTACTTGCCATTTTCCCTCCTTAAAGCCACATAAAGATAGACTCAGAGTACCAGTGGACGAACTTAACGAACCAAACTCCTAAAATCGGGAGTAAAAGGATAGATAAAGCCGCTATTAAAACTATCCAGGCTTCTTTCTCAATGTCTCTTGAGCTAACTTCCCTTGCCATTTCTCCTCCTACTTGTAAGAGGGTTTTTCAGAGTGAACCAGTTTTGTGTGGAAGAGTTTATACCTGAAGAGGGCATCTGGACCGTGGCAGTCAACGCAAATGCTTCCTTTTAAGTCTTTATTCCTTAAGAAGCTGTTTAAGGCGTTTCCTTCTGTTGGTTTGCCGGGAACTTTGGAGCTCCACTTACTCCAAACGTGGGGGTCGTGGCATGTTTCGCAGGCAATCTCTCCGTTTACGTGTACTTCTTTTCCGCTGCTTGTAAAGAGGGGCCAATCACCGCTCCTTCCTGGCCTGTCAAAGTTCCTTAAAACTACGTCTTTTTTAGGATGGTAGAAGTACTTAACTACCTTCTCTTTTGCTATTCCCTCTTTGCTGTGGCAGGTTAAACAGTAGTTTGACGCTCGGTTATCTGTAATGTCTTTTACGTCAATTGCCCAAAGGAGTTCATCTTTAGCTCTGTGGGGAACGTGGCAGGCTGAGCATACGCCGTCTTTTAAAACGTCTTTTCCTAAAGCGTTCTTAAAGTCTTTCTTGACAACCCTCATGTCGTGGTCGGTGCCTACTACTTTTCCTTCCTGAACGTGGCAGGACGTGCAAAGGGGGCTGTCTCCAGTTGATATGTATCTCGTTAACCTTGCCTTGTCTGCACCGTTGTGGGGGTCGTGGCAGGTTGCACAGTCTAAGACTCCAGTTTCTCCCCTCTTTGCCGGATGCCCTGTCATTTGGTTTATTAGCGGTAAGTGGGAGTTCTCTATCATTTGTAGGTTTTTCTCCGTTATTTCCCTACCAATTGGATGGGAATACTTACCTATCGTTGCCTTCTCGGCGAGCTTTCCTTTTTCATGACAGCTTAGGCAGAGTTTTTCCCCTATAGTTTTGCCCTTTGCAGGTTCTCTGGCCCATAGTACCTTAAATTTCGGGTTGTGGGGAGTGTGGCAGGCTGAACAGCTGCCGTTTTCCATTAACTTTTCTCTTTCCTTTTCTGTTAACTTAACTTCCTTGTTGTTTAAAAGGTCGTGGGGAGTTCCTTTTAAGTTCTGGTCAGTGTGGCAGGTTAAGCAGAGTTTAGATTCTCCTTTAACCGGTATCCTTAAGAGTTCCTCTTTGTGGGTGTGGGGGTCGTGGCAGGTTGCACAGGATATCTTTTTCCCTGGGAGTTTATCTGTTGGGTTCTTAACGCCTACCGGGTGCTCGTTAAAGGCAGTTTGCTTAACTTTGTGTTTCGCCATACCTTCTGGGTCGTGGCAGGCAAGGCAGAAGCCGTCAACTGGAGGTTCCATAGGAGAGGTTTCACCGTAAGCTACCCTTGAGAGGTATCCTCCCTTAGCCTTGTGGACGTTGTGGCAAGCTGCACAGTCTCCTCTTTTCCACCTTTTCTTATCAATTAGGCCGTGAGCTCCGTTCTTAACGTCTGCTTCCTCTTTATGGCATTCGTAGCAAAGAGTTAACCTCTCTTTCCTTAAGAATTTCCCTTTTGGATTGTTGTTAAAAGAGTGGTGAGGGTCGTGGCAGGTAGTACAGCTTAAAGTTCCGCCAGGTAATGGGAGGTTAACTTTCCTTTTAACCTTTTTGCCCGTTGGGTGCGTCAACATTCCCACGTCTGGAACTTCTTTTCCGTTTATCTTACTTTGTGGATAGTGGCAGGATAGGCACAGTATGTCATCTTTCCCTTTTGCCTCAATTAAGGAGGCGTAATCAAAAGCACCGGGAGGTATTTCTCTAGCCCAGAGCTCTCTTGCCTTTGCCTTGTGGGGAGTATGACAGCTCTTACACGAATTCCCGTTTATGTTGTGCTTGGTCTTATTAACCCACTTCTCGCTAACGTGGCAGAGGATACAAAGCTCCTTCTCTTTGGCAACTACAAGGTGTTTGTTTTCCTCCTTGTGAACCTTGTGGCAGGTTAAGCACTCAACAGAACTTACTACTGCCTTTCTCTCCTTAAAGAATTCAACATCTGCTTCTTTAGGGAACTTCTTGTGTATTGGGTGATTCCTAAAGTTTGGGTGCTCTTTCGTGTTAAGGTTTTCCATGTGGCACAAAGCACACAAGTTTGAATTTTGAGCGTTCTCTATTAAAGCTTCTTTTGCCCTTCCCCTGTGGGCAGAGTGGCAGGATTCACAAGTAAGCTCGTTGTTTTTAGTTAGCTTTCCTCCTAGTTCCTTTACTTTAATGGCGTATTCAAGTTTCAGTTTCCCTTCTGTATCCTTTAGTATCGGGTGGTTTATCCCGTGCTCAGCGTTCTCTTTATGACACTCCATACAAAGTGCAGAGTTAACGTTTGGCTTTCTCATAAAGGTGTAGTCAAGCTTTTTCTCACTTCCGCTTTTTGTGTGGGGAGTGTGGCAGGTTCCACAGTAAAGCCTACCGTTTCTTAGAGGGAAGCCTTTTGGTATTTTAAAGTCTTTAGGGACTTTCTTATCTACAGGGTGGGAGAAGTTGTGAAAGCCTATAAAGGTTAACCTGTCATCTGCCATAGAGCCGTCGTGGCAGGAAAGGCACATAAGTTTATCTGTAGCGGTAAAAGGTTTCTTTATTAAGAGTTTTGGGGATTTCACTTTAGCTTCAAGGAGCCAGTTTTCGTGGCAGATAAGGCACTCTTTTTTCATGCTCTTTTTTAACTTTGCTTGTGCTCCTTGAGATAGAGCAAGCATTGTTAAAAGGACTGCAAGCGATTTCCTCATTACTTGACCCCTTGAATTCTAAATGTGGATATCCTGTTCTTTAAAGGCTCTAAAACAAATATTTCTCCTTTGTAGCAAGCTAAGGCCGTTGGGTAGTAAAGTCCCTTTGCTATGACCTTTTCAAGTCCTCCGTAAACGTCAAAGAGTTGAACTGCTCCAGTAATTGCGTCGCTTACTGCAACTAACCCATTACCACAGTAAGCAACTCCCTTGGGTCTAAAGAAGTCTCCTTCCTCTATTCCGAAAGTCCCAAAGCTCCTTAAAAAGTTACCGTTTTGGTCAAATTCTTGAATTCTTGCGTTTACAGAGTCAACCACAAATGCTGTCTTTTGGCCTGAATCAATCATGAATATACCTACGAAGTTCCCAGGAGCAGAGCCTTTGCCTCCTATTTCTTTTATCAGCTTCCCGTTTAGAGAGTAGATGTCAATAGTCTCACTTTTACCGTTGGTTATGAAGAGCTTGTTTCCTATCTTTGCTACGTCTATAGGCCTTCCTTTTAATTTGAACTCACTTTCAACCTTTCCGAATTCGTCTATAACAAACAGCTTACCTTTCTGGCTTACTGCGTAAATCAACCCGTCCTTTACAGTAATCCCAAAGGGGTTTTCTACTTTTATGTCGCTTAAGTGCTGGCCGTAAAGGTCGTAAACGGCTATCCTGTTGTTGAGTCCGTCAACAACGTAGAGTTTTCCGTTTGAGACGGCTATGTCAGAAGGGAACTTCCAGTTGTCCTTTATCTCTCCTGCAAGTGAGGAGATTGTCGTCATTATTACAAGGAGTATAGTTAAGAGAGCTCCCATCCTTTCTTACCTCTACCATATGAATTTAGGGAAGTGGATTGTTTTGTACTCTTTAAGTCCTTTTACTATTTCGTTGTGTTCAAGGTCATAAACCCTTTCCGGAGAAAAGCCTAACTCTTTGAAATTAAGTTTTCCGTTTACTTTATGGCAGTCCTCACATTTGAGAACCTTTTGGGTTAAGGCGTTATGCATTTTTGCTACCGCTTTTGGGTCTTTTAAAAGCTCTTCGTTCCCTTTTAAGGGGATTTCAACTGGTTTTCCTTTATAAATTGGGATAATCTTTGCGGAGCTCTCCTCTCCAGAAAGCATCACCCTATCTCCAACTTTTACGTACTTTAAACCGTAAAAGTCCCCGTTTTTAAGGATAACCACCTTACCGTTTTTAATTTCTCCCCATCTATACTTAACCCCTTCCTTAACGAAGTGGCAGACATTACAGCTCATGAAGGTTCCGTGGGCGTTGTAGAATGGAGAGTATTTCCTGTCTTTTTTGTGTGCTGCAAAAGTGTGGCAAGCTGTGCACACGTCGTTAAGTTGGTACTTGTAGCTGTTTGGGGAGTGGAAAGGTTTGGGGTATTCTTTTAAGTTTGGGAGCTCCGGCCTTTCAAACTCCTTTAGTTTCTTTTCCCATTCCTTATAGTTTGTATCTGGAGCGTTTAGGAGGGGAGAGGAGCTTGCAGCAAACGCTGCAGCCGGTATTAGAAAGGCTAACATAGCTTTCTTCATTAGGCTTTACCTCCTTCAACTTCCTTTTCAAGGAGATGGTGGGCGTATTCGTGCATCTTCTTAATCATCTCTTCTTCAGGCAGTTTCTCAACTTCTAAGACAAACTGATATCTTTCTTTAAGGAACGGGTACTTTTCTAAAAGGTGAGGTTCATTCTCCGCTACTGCCTTTATTATCCTCCTGTAGCTTCTAGGCCTTTCTTCAATCCACTCTACCTCAGATGCCGTTCCCGTTAGCCAAATCCAGTCCATAGGGAACTTGTTAGGTCCGTAGTGGACTATGTACATGTGGACTAGTGCAATCCATCCAAGGGCCAAAACGGCTTCGTCTGAGTGCATAAGGTATGCTATCTGAATTGTCTCCGGCGGAAGCTTTAAAAAACCGGTAAAGACTTCAGGGAGCCAGAGTATCCATCCTGTAATACCTATTGCAAGCATACCCCATCCAACCGCCCAGAAGTCAAACTTGTCAACCCAGATGTACTCGTCCCAGTCTGGAGGGACTTTCCTAAAACCTAAGAGGTACTTTATGTAGTGGACGAAAGTTATGTCTGTTGGCCCTGGAACTATTTTAAAGTAGCCAAAGAAGTCCTTTTTGGCTAGGTCCCAGTTCGCTATTAATATTAGGATTAAATAAAGAACTGTGAGGAGGAAGTCGGAAAACATTATAAAGCCAGATATTCTGTGTATTGTCATCTCTCCGGGAATTCCACCAAGGAGAGTGATTAAAGGTTTTGCCCACTCAAGGTTGTAGAACTTTAATGGGTATCCAGTTATAATCTGCCAAATGAAGGTAGTAAATATTCCTACGTGAAGGAGCCTTTGAAAGAGGGTAAACTTCTGTATCATTATCTTCTCACCGTCAACGATGAGGAGCTTATCCTGTTCTGCCCTTACCCTAAACCTTTTTTTGAAGGCTTCCCAGAGTCCCATTAGTGCTTCCTCCTCAAGTTTTTAAGTAGGTCAAGGCCTACAATCGTTACGGCAAAGAGAAGGGTTCCCGTTGTTAACCAGAACATAAACTCTTCAACAATCTTAACTATTTTCTGCCCTAAAGAGTCTGGAATAGGGTGCATGTGGACCCACTTAGTCTGAGCAAAGTTTTTCATGTGGTACTTAGGTGCTAAAGGATGGCACTCTGTTGACCTACCGCAAGTTAATTCAATGTTTTTAGCGTTGATTGAAGACCTTGGGTCGTTTTTGTGGAATATGTCGTGGAAGTTCCCTCCCTTGTTGGTGTGGCAGTCTAAACAGTCTGCTGCCCTGTTGTCCTTTCTGTCTAAGTAGAGCATCTTTGCGTGCATCGTTACTTTGTATGATTCAACTGCAGTTAGAACGCGCTCCCTTTCGTACTTGTTGTGAATTCCTTCTATTTCAAGGGCCTTTTCCATTTTCTTTTTGTTTTCGTGGCAGGAGGCACACAGTTCAACTATTTCCCAGCCGTCTCTTCGTGTCTTTATGAATTGGTGGGTAAAGCCGTTTCTTATTATCGGAATTGGCTCTCTACTTGCAACGTGGGAGAGCCTATCTCTTATCCAGTTTTTGTTTTCGTGGCAGATGGAACACCTGTTAAAACTCATTTTTAATGAGTCAAACTTGTTTACATCTATGAGTAATTTGTTTGTATGACAGTAAGTACAGTAGGGGTAAATGTCTGGGGCTTTGTCGTAGTTCTTGCCGTGGACGCTCTCTTTCCATGTTTCATAAACCTTTTCGTGAGAGAAGGGTTTCTTTGTTGAAGGGTCTATTACGTGGCACTTTGTAGCACAGTTTACCTTCTCGTTCCCTGGTTTGTGTGGGTACTGTTCTATTTTCGTGTGGCATTCGGTGCACCCTACGTTTCGGTGTACCGAGTGGGCAAAAAGGGCGTCTGAGATACTACAGTCTTTTATCTTGTTGTCTTTGGTAACGATGGACAGCCCTTTAAGCCTGTGGCAGACCAAGCACCCGTCGTCTTGGGCTCCTAGTGCCGTTGCCGTTATAGCTATAGCCCCTGTTAATCCTAATATGAAGGCTTTCACTCTCTACCCCCTACTTTAGCGAGTTAATGGAGTGGCAGACTTTGCAGAGCTCCCCGCCTTTTAGTTGGTAGCTCATAAGTTTTACGCCGTGAGTATTTAGTTCAAACCTGTTTAGGTCTTCTCTTAGCTCTTTGAGTTTATAGTCAAGGTCTTCCTTTTCAACTTTTAGCCACGTTTTATCTTCTTTGGGAGCTGCAATTGCTATTTGAGGATGCGGGTTGTGGCAGGTTATACACTCTATCTTCCCGTTTACTAAGACTATCTTCGGTTTCCTCTCTTTTAGGACTTTTTCGCTCAGTTTAGGTTTTAGGTCTTTTATGGACTTTATGTCAATTATTTGAGCCTTTCCTTTTGTGAGTTTTTCAACCTCTTCTCTCTTTGCAAAGAGGTGTTCTGGAGCTCCAACGTGTGGCGTCTTCGTGTGGCACCCAACGCACGCTTTATAAGCTTCAAGCCTTGCTCCTACTCCGTGGCAGTAGATGCAGGCCTTTTTCTTTTCACTCCAAGGTAGTCTTGAGGCTATAGTCTCGTGAGGATTAAACTTTTTGTAGCAGTTCTCGTTGTGGCACTGGAAGCAGAAGTCAAAACGCCTCTTTAAGGGTTTAGAGCTCCTTAAAAAGTCTTTGTTCTTGCTCGTCATGTCGTGGCAAGTAGTACAGGTGAGTTTCCCGTTGTCTAAGGGGAAGTTGTAAGGCACTCTTATACACTCTGTCTCTATTACCTTACAGCCTGTAGGATGGACTATTGGGCAACCTTTTGTGTGGCACTTTATGCAGAACTCCTTGCTCTTACCTTTATAGCCTACTCCTTTACACTCTGCAACGGCCTCTTTTGCCGTTAAAACTGTTAAAAGAGCTATTAGTGCTATTGCCTTTTTCATCTTGTCCAGTTCCCCTTAGTATGGCATTCCATACAGAAGGTAGGTTTGTGGCACCTACCGCACTTTGCAGGGTCTGCTGCTGCTTCTATGCTGTGGGTGTACTCGTAGTTTCTCGGATGGACCATGTGTTGTATGGTATCTCTCCTTTCGTGGCAGTCTATGCAGAAGGTCTGCCTGTGGCACTCGTCGCACTTTTCCGCTTTTGCTTCATAAGCGAACCTGTGGGCTTTAAGCCAGTTTCCAGTTTTGTGGTCTGCAGGTTCTATCTCCTTCATGTTAAAGTGGCAGATGTAGCACTTTGTGGGAGCGTTTGGAGCTGGCGTCTTACCGGGGTTGTTGTGGCAGTAGTGGCAAGTAACTTTTGAAGGCATAATTATCTTCTTTGACCCCCTCTCTGCAGCCTCAATGTCTGCCCAGCTCATCTTTACGTTCATCTTGTGGCAGGGAATACAGCCGTGTTGGTCTATAAATGCCTTGTGTTCCCTGTGGTGGAACTTAGCAGTGGCTCTAAGCTCTTTCTCGTAATTTACCTTCTGTCCTGAACATCCTACCAGCAAGAAGGCTAAAGCTATGAAAATCCCTTTCCTCATTTTTCAGCCTCTTCCCTTTTTTCCTTTCCGCCCCAGAAAAGGAGGTTGTACCTCATTATTACCCTGAGGTCGTGGTCAAAGTCCTCGTTTTGTCTAAAGTCAATTCCCAGCTGGAAGTTTGAAAACTCGCTTGTTTGATATGTTCCAAGGAGGTAATAGGCAGTTGCCCACTGCTTCCCGTAGGTTATCTTGTTATACCTTCCAATGTCCGCTCTTCCAATTAAGGAGAACTTCTCGTTTATGTACTTTGTGAAGCCAACCTCAAGTCCCTTTAATATTCCAATCCAGCTGTTTTGGTAAAGGAGAGCTCCAAAAACCCTTAAACCTTGAGAGAACCAGTTATCCTTTATAAGTCCTACTTTTGCTAGGTGGCCATTGTCTTTACCGGGAGTTTGAAGGTCTGTAAAAGTGTAAGAGCCGTAAGCTTGCCAGTTTTTATCTATTTGGTAGTAGGCAGACTGGGTTAAGCGGAGCTCCCTTCCTAAAGGGGAGAAGCTGTAGAAAATGGGGTTTTCTACTTTCCCTCCGTCGTAAGTATAAGAGCCGTTATAGTATTCTACCTCACCGTTTAACCTTAATTTCCCCTTTGGGAAGTAGTAATAGCCTAAAACTGCGTCAACAAGCTCTCCGTGGGCAGAGTCAAGCTCAAGCCTGCTGTACTGGGCTAAGTCTTTCCTAAGGTAGGAATAGTTGCCAACGGCAAAGGAGCTCTTTTTTACCTTTCCGTCGTCCCTTAAGTGTTCAAACCCGAAGAAGTAGTTTTTGTACTCAAACTTAAATCCTGCTAAAAAGTCGTCTCCTGTTCTTACTTTAGGCTCAAAGCTTCGCGGTTTTCCTATGTAGAAAACGTACTTAAATTCTTTGTTGACTTTGTGAGAATACCTTACTGCATCCGCTACAAAGGTTTCAAAGCCTTCTGATAGGAACTGTCTTCCTACTGTTAAGAGGGAGCTCCTGTCTTTCTTAAGTGGAACTTCCAGGTACAGCTGATAAAGGTCTATGTCCCAGTCTGTTCCGTATCCTAAATCTTTCCAGAGCTTTCCGTAAAAGTGAAGTTCACTGTTGCCTTTAAGGTCTCTTAAGTCAAGTTTTAGGTAGTTGTCAAAGGGGATTGTGTCTCTATTGTAAACGTCCTGTCTAAACTCTATTTGGGTCTTTACCTCTGCCTCATATCCCGGGATTTTTATTGCCGCGACTGCACTACTTGCCGAAAGAACCCCGACCCCTAGCCCCAGCGTTAGAGTTCTCTTTCCTATCCCCACCTTTACCCTCTCTGCTGAAACTGTAATAGCCATATTACAATAAATTTTGATTTACTGTCAAGTTTTTTAAAAGATAACAAATGCCTAATTATCTTAACTAACGAGAAGCACCTCAACAACCTCTCCTTCTTTAACGGTTCCCCTTTCCTCTCCTATAATTGCAAAGCCTTGACAGAGAGCGGCAGTTAGGTAGTTTGACGTCTGCTGACTCCCTGCACTTAAAGCAACAACTTTACCCTTTTCCCACTTAAGGTTAACTCTGACAAAGTCAACCCTACCTTTTCTTGACTTGAGGTTTTCTCCTGCTACCGCTGTAATGTATTGATTGTCAAAGTTCCTAAATCCGCACATTTTCCTAACTGATGGAACTAAAAATTCCAAAGCGTTTACTAGCATTGCGGCAGGGTAGCCGGGCAGTCCAAAAAAGAGCTTATCCTCCTTTTTCCCAAAAAGGAGAGGCCTTCCAGGCCTTATGTTTGTTTGAGTAAACTCTATCTCAACTCCTGCTAACTTAGCAGCTTCTTTTACAAAGTCGTACTTTCCTTTAGAGACTCCTCCCGTCGTGGCTATTAGCTGGCAGGATGAAAAACCTTCTTCTATCTTCTCCTTTATCTCTTTTAGGTTATCTTCAACTTTTCCTAAATAGACTACCTCGGCACCTGCCTTTTCAAGTAAACCTTTCAGTATGTAGAAGTTAGAGTTCTTCACTGTCCCTTCTTGGAAGGGCTCTTCTGGTTCCAGGACTTCGTTTCCAGTGGCTATTATCCCTACTTTTACTCTCTGATAAACCTTTACCTTTACTACGCCTAAGTTTGCCAGAAGTCCTACCTTCCTGTAGTCTAAAACTTCCCCTTTTTCTAGTACTTTTTCTCCTTTTCTTAACTCGCTTCCTTTAAAGTTTACGAGTTCTCCCTTTTCAACTGGGAAGTCAATTATTAGAGTGTCCCCTTCAACTTTAACCTCTTCAACTCTAACTGCTGCGTCTGCTCCTTCAGGTATTATCCCTCCGGTCATTACGAAAACTGCCTCTCCTTCCTTAACTTTCATCCTTTCCTTTTTCCCGGCCGGAACTTCTCCTACTATCTTAAGTTTGGCAGGGAGCTCTTTTATAGAAGAGCTCTTAAATGCAAAGCCGTCTATTGCAGACTTGTCGCTTTCCGGGATGTCAACGGGAGAGTAAAGGTTTTGAGCAAGAACTCTACCGTAGGCTTGGTTTAAAGCTATAACTTCCGTTGCTGTTTTTTTGCACTCTTTAAATATTAACTCTTTTGCCTTTTCTCTCTTTACCTTCAACTTCTCCTCCTTTTAAGGTCTTCCAAAGGGGCATATTGGGAAAACGCAAACTGGACAGTTGTGGCAAAGCCCTCCGTGGGCTTTCTCTGCAACTTCCCTTTTAGTTATTACGTCTCCGATTAAAAGGCGCGGAAGCCATATGTCAAAAGCTGTGGCCTTAAAGAAGAGGGCGGCCGCAGGGACTGCAACTACAGGTTTGCCTTTTACCCATCCCATTGTAAGCATGTTCCCCGGCTGAATGGGGTTTCCCCTAATGAAGTTCTCGGCTCCTGCCTTTTTAATTGCTCTGTAGGTTACGTCGTCAGGGTCAACTGAGGTTCCGCCGGTTAACACCACTATGTCGTACTTATCTGTAAATTCCTCTATCTTCTCTCTTATCCTCTCTTCTTGGTCTGGCAGGATGACCTTTTCCTCCACTTTGCACTTAAAGAATTCAAGCTTAGGCTTTAGTTTATCGTAGAACTTGTCTTTGATTCTACCTTTATAGACTTCGTTCCCGGTTATTATCATTCCTCCTTTTTTTTCTTGAAAAGGAACTACCCTTATTATCCCTCCTTGGGCTATTTTTACCGCCTCTTCAACCTCTTTTTTAGGAGCTGTCAGTGAGATAATCCTTACTGCCGCTACTTTCTGCCCGGGTTTAACCCACATGTTTGTGTGTATTGTGGGACAAGAGGGCTCCCCTACCATGTTAAACTCAATTAGCCTTTCAACGTCTATCTTTACTACTCCAAACACTTCCGAGTAAATGTTTACCTTTCCTTCTGAGGGTTCAGGGTCTCTGTAGAGGTTTTCTCCCATTAACGCGTCTGCAAGTACTTTTGCCGCTTCATCTTCGTGGATTTCTTCCTCTGAGAGCTCTAAAACGTATATGAACTCTTTGCCCAGTTTTTTTAACTTTTCAATGTCCTCTTCCCTTATTATGTGTCCTTTTTTAAAGGCTCTTCCTTTAAAGTTCTTCTCAAGGTCAACTTCTGTGATGTCGTGAGCTAGTACCATTCCTACTGCTTCTTCTACTTTAACTTTCTTCTTCATTGTTCCTCCTTATTACGGGGATTTGTTCTGCACTTAGGTAAAAGGTTGCTTCTTTGCCAGCTTCTATGTTGAAGTTTGGCCTTAAGGACCTAGGCAAGTGTAGCTCTATCTCTTTCCCTTCAAAGATTCCCGTAATTTTTACTATTTCCCTGCCTTCTTTTACACTTAAAACCTTCACCTTTACCTTGTTTGTCTCCTTTTCAAGGGAAAGGGCAACCGAAAAGGGAAGGATTGATATGAAGACTTTGTCTTCCCGTTTAAACTCCCCTTTCCTACACTTGAGGGTTTTACCTGACGGGAGCTTTATGAGCGTAAATTGGTTAACTTCTTTTACCACTCCTTCTATGAGGCTTTTTTGACCTAAGAGGTTTGCAGTTTCAGGGTCTTTAGGGTTGAAGAAGACTTCGTGGGGCTCTCCCTCTTGGGAGCTCTTACCCTCTTTTATGATTACGAGCCAGTCTGAGAGCTCAAAGACCTCGTCAATGTCGTGGGAGACGATTATTACGGGTATTTGAAACTCCCGTTGAATCCCTTTAAGTTCCTTATAGAGCTCCTCTTTTAAGCTCTTGTCAAGGGCAGAGAAGGGTTCGTCTAAAAGGAGGAGTTCAGGCTCAGCGGCCAGAGCTCTTGCTAAAGCGGTTCTCTGTTTCTGTCCTCCTGAAATCTGGTGTGGGTACTTGTCTTTAATTTCCCACACCTTAAGCCTTTTTAAAATTTCTTCCGCCGTTCCCTTTCTTTTTTCTCCAAACTTTGCGTTTTCAAGGACCGTCAAGTGGGGGAAGAGGCCGTATTCTTGAGGAAGGTAGCCTATTTTCCTCTTCTGTGGAGGAACATTAATTCCCTTTGCAGAATCAAAAAGTGCCCTTTCTTTAAGGTAGATGAAGCCTTCGTCAGGGGTTAATATCCCTGAGATTGCCTTAAGTGTTAAGCTTTTACCTGAGCCTGAAGGAGCAAACAGTGCAGTGGTCATTCCTTTAGAGCTGAATTCCACTTTAAGTTCAAATCCTTTAAGCTTTTTCTTTACTTTCACTTTAACCACTTTTATTTCCAACTGAGAGCTTGTTTACCGTGTATATTACTCCTACTGAAAAGATTGCCGTAAAGAGCGTTAGGAGGTTTGCCTTTTCCATTTCTCCCATAGAAACCAGGTTGTAAATCTCAAGGGGAAGGGTAGTTGTCCTCATTGGCATGTTTCCTGCCACCATTAAAGTGGCTCCAAACTCTCCCATTGCCCTTGCAAAGCTTAAAATCAGTGAAGCGACTATTCCGTTTTTTGCAAGGGGAAGTATTACCTTGAAGAAGGTTTCTAACTTGCCTTTGCCTAAGGTGTATGAAACCTCTATAAGCTCTCTGTTTACTCCTTCTAAGGAGGCTTTTGCACCCTTTACGAAGATGGGAAGGCTAGCTACGAAGGAGGCTAAGAGAGCTCCGCGCCAAGTGAAGACCACCGAGAAGTTAAAGAGCTTTAAGAGAATACTTCCTATTATCCCTTTCTTTCCAAAAATCAGTAGGAGTATGTAGCCCGTTACTACCGGCGGGAAAACCAGTGGAAGTGTGATAACAGCATCTAGGAGGTTTTTAAACTTAAAGTCCTTAAAGGAAAGGAGAGAAGCCAGAGGTAGGCCTAAGAGGAAGACCAACAGAGTTGACAAAAGGGAGACTTTAAGGGATAGTTTAATTGAGAAGATTACTTCTGGGGAGAGCTCCATTTTACCTTCTCAAAGCCAAATTTCCTAAATAAACTTTCTGGTTGTTTAAGGATAAACCTTTCAAACTCTTTACACTCTTTAGGGTTCTTTTTGGTGCATCCTGCCGTAAAGAATACGGGCTCGTGGCTCTTTTTGGGTAGAACTTCAATTAACCTTAACTTGTCTTTAAACTTTAGGTAAGTTGAGTAGTAAACTATTCCTGCGTCTGCGTTCCCGGAAATTACCCAAAGGGTAAGCTCCCTAACGTTTGGAGCAAACAAGAGCTTTTCTTTTAACTTTTCGTAGAGTTTTAGGCTCTTTAGACTTTCAAGTGCGTACTTGCCTACGGGAGCAAAGGAGTTCCCAACGGCTATCGTTTCTGCCTCTTTGAGGCTCTTTAGGTTAGAGTCTTTCGGGGCTATCACTACGAGCTCTGTTTCCATTATGGGTTTAACGCTTTCCTTTAAAAGGAGCCCTTTTTTCGTTAGGTAGGAGCTCCAGAAGGGGGAGGCCGATATAAGGACGTCAACGGGAGCTCCTGCCTCTATCTGCTTTGCAAGCTTTCCTGAAGAGGAAAAGTTAAAGGTTATCTTTTCTCCTGTTTCCTTCTCGTATCTCTTTCCGATTTCCTTTATTAGGTCTAGAGCTCCTGCTGCACACGATACCGTTAACTCTTTTGAAAAGGCGGATACTGTAAAGAAAAGGGTTATAATAAAGACCGTCAGCCTCATTCCTCACCTCCTTAGGAGGGCCCGGGAGTTGGGGAGGTGCCGCCCGGGCTTTATAAAAGAAAAGGGCCAGTCCCGAGCTGGAACTGACCCTTAATTTTCGCCTTTAAGGTTCCTTTCCAAGCTCGGGAGGCGTGTCCGTTTCCAGACACACCCTATCGGCCTAACTCCGTAGGGAAAGCATCCCCTTAGGCAGTTAGGCTCGGAACCTAACTTAAATTATACTAAATTCTCTAAAACTAAAAGTCCGTCCCCTATTGGAATTAAGTACTCCTTAAAGTTTGGGTAGCACTTAACTTGTTTTAAAAAGAGCCTTAAAAGCTTAACTCCCCTTTCGTACTTACCGTCAAATTCTTTTCCTGCTACATATCCCCTAAAAAGAACGTTGTCAAAAACGGCCACTCCTCCCCTTCTTAAAAGGGCTTGAACTTTGTAGTGAAAGAAAGGGTATTCTCCTTTCGCAGAGTCTATAAATATTAGGTCGTATCTGTTTCCCCTTGAGAGTTCTTCCCTGATAAGGTCAATCCCGTCAAAGTTAACTGTTTCTACTTGAGCTCCTGCCTTTTTAAAGAACTCCTTTGCCTTTTCTAGTCTCTTTTCGTTTGTATCAACTGTTTTTATCTTGGCACCTTTGTAGCCGAAAAAGATGTGTAGCGTGCTGTATCCTATTCCGGTCCCTATTTCAAGGACTTTTTGAGGTCTTTTTACGGAAGTTATTAACCTGAGCAGTTGGGCACTTGAGGGTAGGAGAATCGGCACTTTCTCTTTTTGGGCATAGCTCTCAATTTCTTTAAGTATCTCTTCCCTTTCAAAGAAGAAGTTGCAGAACCTCTCAATCCCTTTAGGTAAAATCTCACTTAAGTTTTCCCATCTTGGCCACTTCATGGTTAAACAATTATAAGGAGGTTTAGAAGATGAGGATAGCTTTGGCCCTTTCAGAGGATAGAGGTTTAGACTCTCCAGTTCTTCCCTACTTTAAGGGAGCTCCCTTACTTGCTCTTTTATCCTTTAAGGAGGGGGAAGTTGAAGTTTCCATCTATGAAAACAGGGCTCGTGAGGACAGTGAGCTGGCTCAAGTTCTCCTTTCCTACGGGGTGAACAAAGTAGTTTACCCTCAAGTTAAACCCTTATCAGAATCGGCATTTAAAGAGCTTGGAATAGAAGTGGTAAAGGAGAGCTTTTCTACATTAAAAGAAGCTATTTACTCTCTCTTTTAACTCCACCTTTTCCCTGCTTCAACCTTTACTTCAAGGGGAACTGACAGCTTAACGGCATTCTCCATTGTTTCTTTAACTCTCTCTTTAACCTGCTCTGTTGTCTTATCTCTTGTTTCAATTACTATCTCGTCGTGAACCTGCAGGAGCATGTAGGCTTCAAATTTGGCAAGCTCTCTACTTAGGTTTACCATAGCTAACTTCATTATGTCGGCAGCGCTTCCCTGAATTACTGCGTTAACTGCTGCCCTCTCTCCAAAACTCCTAACGTGGTAGTTCCTGTCTTTAAGCTCCGGTAAAGGTCTTCTCCTCCCAAAAAGACTTACTACATACCCTTTTTCGTACGCTTCTTTTATAGTCTCTTCTATAAATTCCTTTACCTTCGGGAAAGTCTTAAAGTACTTGTCTATAAACTCCTGTGCTTCCTGAAAAGGTATCCCTAACCTCTCTGAAAGGCCGTGGGGGCTCATTCCGTAGATTATCCCGAAGTTTACGGTTTTTGCCACTCTTCTCATTTCCTCGCTCACTTCTTTAGCTTTAAAAAGGTGCTTTGCCGTTTCTGAGTGGATGTCCCTTCCCTCTTTAAAAGCCTCTATCAGCTTTTCATCTTGGCTCAGGTGGGCCAGTATTCTAAGCTCTATTTGGGAATAGTCTGCCCACACTAAAGTGAAACCTTCTTCTGCTCTTACTGCCTGTCTTATTTTCTCTGACAGAGGGTCTCCCGTTGGTAGGTTTTGGAGGTTAGGCTCAATTGACGAGAGTCTCCCAGTTGCAGTTGAGGTTTGAAGGAACTTTGTGTGAACTCTTCCGTTTTCCTCTAGGTGTTTAAGGAGTCCGTCTATGTAGGTGCTTTTTAGCTTTGAAGTTTTCCTGTACTCTAAGAGGAGTTTTGCAATTTTGTGTCCCTCAAGTGCCAAGGTGGTCAATGTTTCAACGTCTGTTGAGTAGCCAGACTTTGTCTTCTTTAGCGGTTTTAATCCCAACTCTTCAAATAGGAGCTTTGAAAGCTGTTTTGTTGAGTTAATGTTGAACCTGTATCCGGCAATCTTGAATATCTCTTCCTCTATCTCCTTTAGCTTCTCTGAGAGCTCTTTTCCTATCCTTTCAAGGTGCTCTCTGTCTATGGGAACTCCCCTTTCTTCCATTTCAAAGAGGATGTAAGAGAGGGGAAATTCTACTTCTTGGTAGAGCTTAAGGAGGTTCTCTTTCTTTAGCCTTTCCTTTACTTCTCTTCCAAAGTTTACTGCGTAGTGGGAAAACCTTTCCGGTTTTTCAATTTCTACGCTCTTTAGGAACTCTTTTATTAGGTTCTCGTAGGAGTAGTTCTTTAAAAGGGGATTTATTAAGTAGTAAGCAAGGGATATGTCAAAGAGGGGGAGCTCTTTAGCTTTCCTTCCGAGTCTGTGGTAAACCTCTTTAGCGTTGAAGGTAAAAACTTCTTTGGCTCCCTTTAGGAGCTCTTTTGCCTTTTTCTCCTCAACTAATGAAAAACACCCTTGAGTTGCTACAACTGCTCCCTTTTCTGTTAGAACAAGGGCGGCTTCTTGAAAAGAGAAGAGGCTTTTGGGAGAAAGGAGCTCCTTTATCTCTTTTAGGCTTACTTCTTTCCCTTCCTTTAAAGAGCCTGTAGAAAATCTAAGTTTTGGGAAAATCTTCTTTATCTCTTGGGCAGTGCTTCTCATTTCAAGCTTTGTTAAAAGCTCCCCTAAACACTTACCGTCAGGCTCTCTTACCTTTAAGTCTTCCGGTTTAACTTTTATAGGAACTTGATAGTTAACCTTTGCAAGCTCCCTACTTAAGAAAGCTTGCTCTTTGTGCTTTTCCAAGAGTTCCCTTTTTTTAAGGGTTAGCTTAGAGAGGTTCTCGTAAATTCCTTCCAGACTCCCAAATTCCTTAATTAGCTTTGCTGCCGTTTTCTCCCCTATTCCTGGGACTCCCGGTATGTTGTCCGTTGAATCTCCCGAAAGACCGAATACTTCCGGTAGCTTTGACGGTTCCACCCCGTAATCTCTTAAAAACCTTTCTAGGTCGTAGAGTTCCTCCTTGCCAGTTTGGGGGGAAATAGAAATCACTTTAACCTTTTCATTAATAACTTGCCTTATGTCCTTGTCTGAAGTTATTATGAATACTTCGTAATCTCCTTTTGCAAGCTCTTTCGCTAAAGTTGCAAGGACATCGTCTGCCTCGTAGCCTTCGGCCTCTAAGACTTTAACTCCAAAGCACTTTAAAAACTCCTTAATCATAGGAATTTGGACTTTAAACTTGTCTGGAGTTGGCTTTCTATTTGCCTTGTAAGCTGAAGAGATTTCGTTTCTAAAAGTCTTCTTCCCTACGTCAAAGGCTACCGCTGCATACTGAGGTTTAAATTTCTTGTACAGTTTAAGGAAAATCCTTATAAAGCCGAAAATAGCCTTTGTGGGGAAACCTTCCGTTGTGGAGAGGTCCTTTTTTATGCCGTAAAAAGCCCTGTATGCAAGGCCTGTTCCGTCAAATAGGTAAACCCTTTTCACTTTTCTCTCTCCAGAAAGATGTTAAATAGCTTAGTGATGTCTCCTGCTCCTAAGGTTAAAACGATGTCTCCCATTTTCAACTCTTTTCTTAGCTCTTTTGCGACTTCTTCTAAGGTGGGGAGGAAAGGAGCTCCACACTCTTTTGCAAGCTCTCTTCCGCTTATACCCTCTGTGTTCTTCTCCCCTGCAGGGTATATTTCACACAAGTATAAGTTGTCTATACCTTTTAATACTCTAACAAAGTCGTTCCACAAAAGTTTAGTCCTTGAGTAGCGGTGAGGCTGAAAGACTACAATTACCCTCCTTTCTGGAAAAGCCTCCTTAATCGCCCTGTAAGATGCTTCTATTTCCGTTGGGTGGTGGGCGTAGTCGTCAAAAAAAGAGATTCCTTTAAAGCTTCCTTTAAACTCCATTCTCCTTTTGGCGTTTCTAAACTCTTCCAGCTTCTCGCTTATCTCTTTAAAGGGAATTCCTACTTCTAGTGAAACTGCTACTGCTCCCAGTGCGTTTAAGACGTTGTGAATGCCAGGTATGTTGAGCTTAACCCTTCCTAACCTATCTCCTTTGTAAAAGACATTAAATAGGCTTCCAAACCCTAAAGTAGATATGTCTTTTGCGTAAAAGTCCCACTTCTCCCTTAAGCCGTAGCTTGCCTTCCTTTTGTATATTTTCCCGTAGAGTTTTTCTAGATTTTTACACTCTCCGCAGACAAAGACCTTACCGTAAAAAGAGGTCCTGTTTGCAAACTCAAGAAATGCGTTTTTGAGCCTGTCTATAGAGCCGTAAAAGTCAAGGTGGTCTGTATCTATGTTGGTTATTATTGAAAAAGTTGGGTTTAACTTAAGGAAAGTTCCGTCGCTCTCGTCTGCCTCTGCAACAATCCACTTTCCTTCTCCTTCAATGGCGTTATAACCTCCTAAGAAAGAAAGACTTCCTCCGACTAAAATGGTGGGCTTTAAGCCGCATTTATGTAAAATACTTGATACCATTGAACTTGTCGTTGTCTTCCCGTGGCTTCCTGCAACCGCTATGCTCTCTTTCATCTTCATAATATCTGCTAAGACATCGCTCCTTGGAATAACGGGGATTTTTAACTCCTTTGCTCTTATTATCTCTGGATTGTCCTCCTTTACCGCTGAAGAGTGTGTTATGACGTCCGCTCCTTCTACATTTTCTCTTCTGTGGCCAATAAAAACCTTAATACCCTTTTCTCTAAGTCTTTTAACCATAAAACTCTCTTTAATGTCCGAACCTTGAACTTCATATCCCTTTTCTTTTAGTATAAGGGCAATTCCAGACATACCTATTCCGCCTATCCCTACGATGTGAACCCTCAATTTCCCTCCTTTATTTTGTAAAATCTACAAAAAAACGCCGTAAGGGAGGACTAATGTATTATATAGTGCTAGCAGGTGGTAGTGGGACCCGTTTATTTCCCGTTTCAAGGGAGAGCTACCCTAAACAGTTTGTAAAGCTCTTTGGAAGTAGCTCGCTTTTCCAGAAGACAATTAAAAGGTTCCTTCCTTTAGAAAGAGACGAAAGGGTTCTCGTGTCAACGAGGAAGGATTATAAGTTCTTGATTCTTGACCAAATTGAAGCTCTTGGCCTTAAGGGTAAGGTTGATGTTATCTGTGAACCTATGGGGAGGGACACTGCTCCTGCGATAGCTTTTGCCGTTCGTAATTTACTTGAGCTTGGTGCCAGTGAAGATTCCACAGTTTTTATAGCTCCTTCAGACCACTACATAACTCCAGAAAAGGCTATTAAGGAGCTAACTCCTCTTATAAAAGTTGCTGCTAATAAAGGATTTATACTTACTTTCGGGATAAGACCTACAAAGCCTGAGACGGGCTACGGCTACATAGAGGTGGGGGAAGAGGTATTAGACGGAGTTTTTAAAGTTAGTCAATTTAAAGAAAAGCCCAGCTTGGAGAAGGCAGTTGAGTATTTAGAAACTGAAAGGTTCTTGTGGAACTCTGGGATGTTTGCCTTTAGAATTGACGTTTTTAAGGAAGAGCTTAAGCTTCATGCTCCTGAGATTTACTCTACTATCTTTGAGCTTCCCCTTGATAAAGTAGTTGAGTCTTTTGCCTCCTTGCCTTCAATTTCTATTGATTACGCTTTAATGGAGAAGACCGAAAGGGCAGCGGTTATACCCTGTAGCTTTACCTGGTCTGACGTTGGCTCTTGGGATGCTGTTTATGAGCTCTCTTCAAAGACTGAAGAGGGAAATGTTGTGAGCGGTACCGTTTACTTAAAGGATGTGGAATCTTCTTTAGTAGTTAACAGGAAAGATGAACTTGACAGGTTAATAGTTGCCGTTGGCTTAAAGGATATTATCGCTGTTGAGTCTGGAGATGTGATTTTGCTAGTTAAGAGAGGGGATTCCCAGAAGGTAAAAGAGGTCGTTAAGGCTTTAAAAGAGCTCCCAGAGTTTAAAAAGTACGTTTTAACGAGCCCAAAGGTCTTTAGGCCGTGGGGCTACTTTGTAGAGCTTGGAAAGGGAGAAGGGTATAAGATTAAGAAAATACTCGTTAAGCCTGGCGGAAGGCTAAGCTACCAAATGCACTACCACAGAAGCGAGCACTGGGTTGTTGTTAAAGGGACAGCGAAGGTAATCTTAGACGGTGAAGAGTTCTTTGTTCATGAGAATGAAAGCATTTTCATACCTAAAACTTCTAAACACAGGCTTGAGAACCCAGGTAAAATCCCCCTTGAAGTTATAGAAGTTCAAGTTGGGAATTACCTTGAAGAAGACGATATAGTAAGGTTTAGTGATGATTACGGTAGGAGCTCTTAATTTCCTTTAAGAGCTCCGCTGCTCTTTCTTTTAAGTTTTCCCTTATTTCTCTACATCCTCCTTTCCTTAAGGCTCTAATTACAACGTAAGACTTACCGTCGTTTTCAAGAACGGATGCCGTCTTAAGCAAAGATATAGGGCTTCCGGGGACTTCTTCCTCTACCCCAATCTTTAAAAAGCAAATCCTCTCTTTATCGTTTAACAAGTTGGGAAACTTCGTAGCTGCAAGCACTAGTAAAGATGGAATAGATTTCCTGCTTAATAGGACTTCCGTTTTAAGGTATGGGATGAGGGACAATAAGAGGGAGGGAGAAGGTCTGTAGCCGATTTCTATAGCTCTTTCAAGTGCTTTAGCCGCTTTCCCCTTTTCCCCCAACTCTAAATATATCTTGGTTAGTAATAAGTATCCTTTAGCCTGCTCCTTTCTTATTAAGACATATTTTAAAGCGTACTTTTCGGCCTCCTTAATTTCACCAAGATTAAAATACAAATATGCCAATCTGTAGTAGGCCTCAGGGCACTCGTTAACGGTTCCCAGTTTATAAAACTTTATAGCTTCCTTTAAGCTGACATCTTTAAAACCGGAATATTCCCCTTCGTAAATCTCTCCCAATAAAACGAAGGCAAAGCAGTACTTGTCTTTTGCATATTTACTTAAAATTCTTATGGCTTTATTAAATTTACCCTCTTTAAGTAAAATTCTAACGTATTCCCTAACTGCAGGGATGTACCTTAAATCAGCTGCTCTTTCAAGCCAATATAGGGCTTTTGTCTTTTCTCCGTAGTTTAAGTATATGAAAGCTAAAAGGTACATTGCCCTCGGAACTCTTTTCTCCTTTGCATAGTAGTAGATAATACCTCCAAATAGCTTAGGATTTTCTCTAAATTCTAAGAAAGCCAGCTCCAGTTCTGCAGGGGTATAGCCGTATTGACAGGCTTTCTTTAAAAGCTCAATAGCCTCCTGCCTATTTATGTTAACAAGTCCGAGAGCTCTCCTGTATAAAAGTTGTGCTTCTGTGGTCGTCTCTGTTGCTTTACCTTTTAAACCCTGCAAGTAGGCGTTGTTTTCTACGGAAACCCTACTTCCGTAGCTGCTGCACATTCCCGAGTAATAAAGATTCTGTAGGTCTGAAATTGCTTCCTTTACACCCCTTTTTGCAAATGAGGCTATTACTTGAAATTCCCCGCATCTATTCCCTTTAAGCTTCCACTCCAACCTCTTGGTCAAATAGATTCCCTCAGGAGTTTTTACTTTCAAGTACCAATCTAAAGCTTTCCTATATAGGATTGCTTTTTTCTCTTTAAGGGAGAGTTTATGTTTAAAGTATTCTTTTAAAGATTTAACTTTTAATAGATAACACTCTTTTTCCTTTAGTGAGTTGGCCCACCTTTCATACGTTTTCCCTATTAGAAGCGCTATTTCTTGGTCTTTTGTTTTTTCGTAGATAGGAAGGAGCAATTTTAATACCTCTTTAAACTTTCCTTCCTTTAGGAATAGTTTTGCCAGCTTTACTGCAGCTTTTTTATTCCCTAAAGAGAGGCTCAATTTATAAAAATGAATGGCTCTCTGAATGTCGTTTCTCCTTGAGAAATAATCTCCTAAGCTTTCTGCTATTTCAGAATCGTTTAACGCTAACTTTTCCAGCCTCTTTATCTCTTTTTCTCTTATTAAACCCGACTTTAAGGAAATTAATGCCTCTAGCCTGCCTGCAGTGGCATCTCCACTTTCCTTTGCTATTTCCAGCCATTTAAGGGCTTCCTTTGGTTTTCCTATTTTATAGTAGAGTATGCCTAAATCTATGGCAGCCCTTTTAATTCCTTGATTAAAAGCTTTTTTTAAGTATTCCTCGGCTTTTAAGTACTGTTTCTCTTGAGCGTAGATTTTACCTAAGAGATAGTAAGCTTGAGGGAATCCTTTTTCTGCAAGAGGTTTAAGTTCTTCCTTCGCTTCTTTAAACTTTCCCTCTGAATATAACTTCTTTGCAAAGTTTATGTCTGCGCAGGAAAAAAGAAAGAGAGATAGGACAACTCCTGAGAGTCCTTTTCTCAACATTACCAGTACCTCTTTATTCTTATTAATAAGGCTTTGCTAAACCTATTTTCTGCGTTTTTTCCTGCTCTTTTAAAGAGGCTACCTATTATCAGATATCTCCACTTATCGTCTTGTCTTCTAATCTGACCGTCAAGCATTAGGTCAAGCTCCCAGCCCAAGTATTTTGAAGTTGGATTACAGAAAAACCTAGATAAAGGAGAGGTTCCGTTTTTGTTTAGTAGTGAATAGTTGATAAAGTTAGCTTCAAGCCAATTTTCCTCTGAGAGTTTATAGCCTCCAAAGAGAGAAATAATTCCAATGTTTGTAAGCTGAGGATTTGCCAGTTCTCCGTAATATCTTACCCTGTTTGGGCCAAATAACCTATCCATTCTTGAAGAGATTTTAGGGAGTTTAAAGTCCCTGTCTCCACTTGAACTTCCACTTCCTAAAGCTATTCTTATCCCTAAACCGCTTTTTTCATACCTTTCCTTTAATCCAACGTCAAGTCCCCACCCTCTCCTCTTTTTATTTTTAACGCTTTCTACTACTCTATCTGCTGAACAGTCTAAGGTTCTTGAGTTAACTAAATCCCTCTTCCCCCACATAAAGCCCAAGTTAAACCAGTAGTTGAGTCCACGCTCGTTTTTTCCGTTTAATCTTAAAGCTATCCAGTTTAAATTGGTTTTCCTTCTAAGACCCTTTAATACGCTGTACTTGTAGCCTACTTTAGGGGAATAAGGGTAATATTCCTTAAGGAAAAAGAGGCCTAAATGGTGGTTGTATCTGTATTGGTAATCTAGTCTAGCAATTAAATACCTAAAGTTCCTTAGGTTTATATTTTCTTCAAGGGCATTTACTCTTGAATCCCTTAACCTCTTTCCTAAAAAGAGATAACCTTTTAAGAGGGAACTTCTGTATCTTCCTTCTATTCCGTCAAGGAAATTATAGTACCAGAAGGCCTCGCTATCAATTAAAGGTATTCTACCTAATTTTAAGTAAAATCCTGGGTACTTCTGCTTTATATCTTCTAGACTTTCAGTGCTTAAGTATAGATATCTAATACCAAGGTATCCCCTTTTCCTTGAAGTCTGTGAAAACTTCTGATAGGAAAGCCTGCCATAAATATCTCCCCACAAGCTTACTTTCTCTCCTATACCCCATAAAAACCTTATTCCAAACTTCGGTATAAAATCTGTTTCTCTTAAATAGCAGTTATTGCACTTTTGACCTAATATCCAGTAGTTATTTAAAAATAAGTAATTTTCGCTTAGAAAGTTCTTAGTTTCCTGGTTTTCTTCTTTTTCCTTCTCTTTGCTAGTCTTCTCTTCTATCTTTATAGTGTTAACTTCTATGTTTGGTCTTACTGAGTTCTTAACTTCTTCAAATTCTTTGTCCCAGTCAGGAAGCTTTAAGGTTTGTTTAACTTCTTTTTTCTCCTTTTCCTTAACTTCTCTACTCTGTTTTGGGTATATCCATCTGGAAGGCTTGTATAAACACTTCCTTATAAAGGCGGTTTCGTTGAATTTCCTTGCTTTGTCTAAGAATCTTTGGGCGTCTCTGAAGTTTTCCCAAAACCCTACCCTTAACGTGTATAAGCCGTTTATGTACTCTACCCGAGCTTGTGGAAGAGTTTTATTAACCTTTAGCCATTTCTTCCTAAGTCCTTTAAGACTGAAACTTGATGACATCTGAATACAATAGAACTCTTTGTCTTTTCCGTAAGATACCGCTGAAGTCAGTAATAAGCAAATAAACAGTAAAGTTAAGGTTTTAAATTTACTGGGATATAGCATCTTTATACCTCTTTATCTCCTTTTTTATGTTTATTTGCCAGCCTTTCTTTTGAAGTTGATTGTACTTGTCTAGTATTTCTTTAGCTGTTTTTTGAATTATGTTGAAGTCCTCTTTTTTGTGGAGTAGATACCATTCTTTATTGAGCTTTTCTAACCTTTCTTCCTTGTTTAAAAGTAGAGATAAATTGGGAAACTCTTGTACGACTTCCTTATATTTATGAATGAACTTCTTTTCCCAAGAAAAGAACTTGTAAAATCTCTTGTTTTTTGTTTTAATTCTTCTCTTAAGTCTTCTAAGTTTTGACAAATAACCAACTCTAGTGATTTTATCTATTCTTTTTTCTATGTAAGAGTATAAATCCCCATTAAATCTCTTCTTGATAGCTAAAATGTGTGCTTTATTTAAAGCTAGTTTATAAGAATGTCCGTATCCTACGAGTTTTCCTTCTAACAATCGCTGAATTGCTTTGCTTAAAATTTCATTCATTTTCTTTCTACTTTCTCCTTTTATAGTTTTAATTATATATAAGGCATATTGGGCATTTTCGTTATTGAGGAGAGCGGCTTCTCCTATTAACAGCTCACTTTCTTCACTTGCCCTCTTAAAGTTCTTTTCAATTGTTGGGTAGATTATTCCTAAATAATAGAGGGCCTTTGCGTTCCCTGAATATGCAGCTTTTAGAATTCTGTCTATTCCCTCTGCTCTTAGTTTTCTTCCTTTTGACTTTAAACCTCTCCTTATGAGTTTTTCACTTTCTATTAACTGACTGATTCCAAGAGCTGTTTCTAAATCGCTCCAGTTCTCTTTATGCTGCCTTTGAAAAAATCGTATCAGGACGGGAAAAACGTCTTTTTTCTTCTT
>JALSNF010000044.1 GCA_026987115.1 Desulfurobacteriaceae bacterium | reverse complement strand
GATAAAGCCTCCGTGAACAAGCCCTTTTTCGTCTGCTAACATCCTCTCGTTTGTCTCCAGTAAAACCTTGGCTTTTCCCTTTTCTATAAAAATAGGTTTTCCACACAGCTCCCTATCTACCTTTAAGTGGGTTCTTACTTCCACCTTTCCTCCTACTTACAGTTCTTAACGCATATTCTCTCAGGTATTATCTGTCCTCCACAGGAGGTATAACAAGTGTTGTACTCCTCTTTACAACCGCACTCTGTAGGGCAGGTTAAACTGAGCCTGTTTACTATACTTGAAAGGGAAGGCCTATTTGGCTTTACCGGAGGTTGAGGTTTAACTTGATTGAGGGTTTCAAGGGCCTCTTCAAGCTCCTCTTTCCTGTTGCAGGCAAAGTAGTCCCTGCTCTTTTTACAGGCCTTTTTAAAGTAGAGGTAGTCCCTGTAAAGGTTTCTATAGTTCCTGTTCCACTCTAAAAGCCTTCTCTGGTAGGTTGTATAGTCCTTGTTGTAGGCAGATATTTCCCTTTGATAAATTTCTAGCTCTTTTTGGTAGAGCTTTTGGGCTTCTAGTCTTACCTTCTCTAAACATCCGTTTCTCTTTTTTGAACACTCAAGCTGACAGTTTGAAAACTCCTCTTGGCACTTTTCTAAACAGTTTCCGTTGTCTTTGGGAGGTATGTACCTGTAAGATATTGAAAATTCAGGTCCTCCGCAGGAAAAGGTCAGTAGAATAAGGGGTAAACAAAGAGCTCTCTTTAGCATAAATTCCTCCTTGAAAGTGGGAATTAGTTGATTAAACTTACCAAATTAAACCAAATACTTTTGGAGTCCTGCAATGGAAAGGGCTATTGAAAAGAGGCTTGAGAGCATAGCCAAGAAGTTTAAGGAGATAGAGGAAAGCTTAGGTAAACCTGAAGTAATAGCCGACCAGAAGAAGTTTCAGGCTCTTGCTAAGGAGCACAAAGAGCTCCTGCCCATTTACGAGGCCTACTCTGAATACAAGAGAGCAAAGAAGGGAATTGAAGAGGCCATAGAGATAATAGAAAACTCTGAAGATGAGGACTTTGTGGAACTTGCAAAGGAGGAGAAAAAGGAGCTTGAAAGGAAAGCAGAGAGGCTAGAGGAAGAGTTGAAGAAGCTCCTTATACCCAAAGACCCCAACGATGAAAAGAACGTAATACTTGAGATTAGGGCAGGAGCAGGGGGAGAAGAGGCGGCCCTTTTTGCTCAAGACCTTTTCCGGATGTACTCAAGGTATGCAGAGAGGAAAGGCTGGAAGGTGGAGATACTCTCTTTAAGTGAAACTGGGCTTGGGGGAATAAAAGAAGTAGTTGCAATGATTTCCGGTAAAGGTGCCTACTCAAGGCTTAAGTTTGAGTCGGGAGTTCACAGGGTTCAAAGAATCCCTATCACAGAGTCTGGAGGGAGGATACACACTTCAACTGCTACAGTTGCGATTCTTCCTGAGGCTGAAGACGTTGAGGTAGAAATTAACGAGAAAGACCTAAAGATAGACACTTACCGTTCTTCAGGTGCTGGAGGACAGCACGTTAACACCACAGACTCTGCAGTTAGGATTACCCACATACCTACCGGCATAGTGGTTACCTGTTCCAACGAGCGTTCCCAGATACAAAACAGGATTAAAGCGATGAAGATACTCAGGGCAAGACTAAAGGAGCTTTACGAAAGGGAACAGAAGGAAAAGCTTGATTCTGCCCGCCGCTCCCAAGTTGGAACGGGAGACAGGAGCGAGAAGATAAGGACTTACAACTTCCCCGAAGGTAGAGTGACGGACCACAGGATAAAACTTACCCTCTACAACCTTCAGGAATTCCTTGACGGGGACTTGGACCAAATGATAGACGCCCTTGCAGCTGCCGAACAGGAGAAGAAGATAGAGGCTCTTGTTAAAGAGGATTAGTTAAAATGAGGAAAACTATAGGTAAGGAGATGTTATGGCCGTAAAAGAAGAGTTCTTGCCAAAGTGGATAGCCTGGGAGATAACCAGGCGTTGCAATTTAGAGTGTATTCACTGCCGCTCTGCTTCAACGATAGAGTCTGAGCAGGGGGACTTTACAACTGAAGACGGTAAGAAACTCCTTGACGACATAGGGAAGCTTTCAAAGCCTACTGTAGTTTTAACCGGAGGTGAGCCCCTTTTAAGGGATGACGTATGGGAGCTTGCAGACTACGGAACCAAGCTCGGCTTTAGGATGTGTATTGCAACTAACGGGACCCTTGTTGACGATGAAGTCTGTAAGAAGATGAAAGAGGTTGGAATAAGGATGGTCTCCCTCTCTTTAGACGGTTCAACTCCTGAGATACACGACGACTTTAGGAAACAGCCGGGAGCTTTTGAAGGGGTAGTTAGGGCTGCAGAGCTCTTTAACAAGCACGGAATTCCTTTCCTTATAAACTCCTCCTTTACAAAGAGGAACGCTCACGACATTCCAAACGTTTACAGGAAAGCAAGGGAGCTAGGGGCCAAGGCTTGGTATATGTTTATAGTTCTGCCCGTAGGAAGGGGAGAAGAAGCAAATGCAGAGCTCTTAGACGCTAAAGAGGCCGAATACTGGCTCAACTGGCACTACGAGCTTGAAAAGGAGCTTATCTTAAAAGGCGATAACTCAATACTTGTAAGGCCTACTTGTGCTCCCCACTACTACAGGATTTTCTACCAGAACGCAAAGAGAGACGGGCTTGACCTTAAAAGGAGGAACTTGGTTTTCGGAACCGGAGGAGGGAAAGGCTGCGTTGCAGGTCAATCAATAGCCTACATAGACTGCCACGGTTGGCTGCGACCTTGTAGCTACTTTCCAATATCCGATGCAAATGTCTTTGAAGTTCCCTTCCACGAAGCGTGGTTTAAGTCAAAGATTATGCAGGACATGAGGAGAATTGAGGAGTACAAGGGAAGGTGTGGCGTTTGCGAGTACGTTAAGATATGCAACGGCTGTAGGGTAAGGGCTTACTGGGAGCACGGAGACTACATGCACGAAGACCCAATATGCACTTACGTTCCAGTGAGAATGAAACTTAATCCAAACTTAAAAATAAAGCGGTAAGGAGGCTTTATGTCTTTAAAAGACCACCCAATCCTGAAAGCAGCCAGAGGGGAGGAGGTTCCCTATACTCCAGTTTGGATTATGAGGCAAGCAGGTAGGTACTCTGAAAAGTACAGGAAGATAAGGGAAAAGGCCGGCAGCTTTATGGACCTGTGTAAAAACCCTGAGCTGGCAGCTGAAGTTAGTCTTATCCCCATAGATGAGATAGGAGTTGATGCTGCGATTCTCTTTTCAGACATCCTCGTTCCCGTTGAGAAAATGGGAATAGGGGTAAAGTTCCTTGAGGGTAAGGGGCCTGTTTTAGAGCCTAAGATAAGTTCCCTTGAAGACGTAAGGAGGTTAAGGGTTCCAGTTCCACAAAAGGAGCTCTCTTACGTTCTTGATACTATAAAGCTCATTAAAGAGAGGTTAAAGGATAGGCCCTTAATAGGTTTTTCTGGAGCTCCCTTTACACTTGCAAGCTACATACTTGAAGGGGGAAGTTCTAAAAACTACATAAAGGCAAAGTCTGTAATGTGGAATGAAAGGGAGCTCTGGGACTCCTTAATGGAAAAGCTCTCAGAGACGGTATTTAAGTACCTTCGCTCCCAAATAGAAGCTGGAGTTGACCTTGTCCAGATATTTGACTCCTGGATGGGGGTTCTCTCTAAAGAGGACTACGAGGAGTTTGCCTTTCCCTATACTGAGAAGGTAGTTAACAGGCTTAAAGAGGAGTTTCCCCAAGTTCCCATAATCCACTTTGGAGTTAACTCTCAACACCTCCTTGAAGTGAACAACAGACTAAAAGTTGACGTTATAGGTTTAGACTGGAAGACGGAAATTCCCTACGCTTTAACTAAAGTTGACAAGGCAATTCAAGGGAACTTAGACCCAGTTGCCCTCTTTGCAGACCAGGAGACTATTGAGAGTAAGGTTAGAAAGATAGTTGCAGACGGCCTTAAAGCTAAGGGACACATATTTAACTTAGGCCACGGAATACTGCCTCCTACGGACCCTAAAAAGGCTAAGTTTTTAGTTGAAACTGTTCACAGAATAAGCAAGGAGTTAAGGGGATGAGGGGAAAGAAGTTAGCTTTAATTGTTCTCCTTTTGGCGGGAGCTCTTATCTCTTCCTACTTTGCACTTGAAGCTTACGCCAACTACAAGCTAAAAGAAAAAATAGACAGGAGGCTTTCAAAACTTCCGGAAGAAGTCTCTTACGAGGACTTCCACTACAACCTCCTACTTAACGACTTTGACTTTAAGGGTATTACTGTAAAGGAAGGCAATTTAGAACTTCTAAAGGTAAAAGAACTTAAAGTTGACCTACCCTTTTACTTAAGGAAAAAGGAAGTTCCAGATTCTTTAAAGGTTAAAGCTTACAGTATAACTGTGCCTTCCGTTTACCTTTTAAACCTTATTGGATATAAGGTTCCAAACCTTAAGTTTGACTTGGATTTAGGTTATTCCATTGACGGAAAGGAGCTTTTGGGCAAATTCCGTTTAGATGCTTACAAACTTGCAGACTTTTTTACGACTGTGTCCATTGAGGGAACCAAAAAGACCTACCTAAAGAAACTTTTAGAAGGAAGAGTTCCTTTTAGCTCTGTAGAAAGGAAACTTTACTTAGAAAAGGTAAACATCGTTTACAGGGATTTTGGACTCTTTAATAAGGCACTCTCTTACATAAGCTCTCAAGAAGGAGAATCCCCTTTTCAGGTTAAAAAAGAGCTTAAAAAAATGGTTGCAGAGAGCTTAAGGAACGACCCTCAACTCTTTGAGGACATAGGCTATCCCTTAATTAACTTTATTGATAACCCTAAGTGTCTTTCCCTTAGTGTGCAGCCTAAAGAGCCGGTTAACTTTAAGACTCTAAAGAAGTTTCTCTCTTCTAACCTAAACCTTAATTCCCTTATTAAGGAGCTGGGAGTTAAGTTCTCTACTTGCTCTTGAGCTCCTTGTACCTTTTTACCCTTCTTTTCATCTCCTCTAGGGGAATGGGCCTTGCCACTATACTGTTTGCAGGGCATATGTTTCCACAGTGGCCGCACCCGTTGCATATTTCGGGCATCTCTGGAACTATGTTTCCTTCTTCGTCAATTCCCCTAGTTTCACACATGTTCAAGCACTTTTCGCACTGCTCACATTTATTGTGGTCTATCAGTTCAAGGTAGGAAGGAGTGTAAAGGTGTCCTCCTAATGTAAGGTAAGCGTAATTGCCGTTTTCGTCGCTTAAGAGCTCCTCTTCGTTAACTTCAACCTCCTCCAAACTGGAGGAGCAGTTTATCCCTCAGAGAAAAGCATCTTCGGGACATACTATCTTACAGAACCCGTCTCCTATGCACAGGTCAAGTTTTGTTATTACTGCAACCTCTTTCCCTCTTATCTCCTTTATCTCTATGCACCCTTGTGGACAGACCTTAACGCACTCTCCGCAACCGGTGCACTTTTCCGTGTTAATTCCTCCGGGATATTGGGGAATAAAGGGCGAGCCGTCTTGACAGAGGATAACTTGGTTTAAGCTCCTTTTATACTTTTCCTTTCTCATCTCTTCCTACGTTGATAAGGACATTACATAATTAAATTATAGCGATTTTTGCTTGATTGGCAAAGTAGAATGTAATCTTAAGAGTCTATTCCCAGCTCCTTTATCTTCTTCCTTAAAGTGTTTCTGTGGATTCCAAGCACTTGTGCAGCTTTTACTTGATTAAATTCACATCTTTTTAGGACTTCCCTTATAAGGATTTTCTCTGCGCTTTTTACTACTAAGTGGTAGAGGTTGTTCCTCTCTTTCTGCTCAACGGTAAAGACTTTCTGAACGAAGTTCTCTATAGCCTTTTCAAAGGAGGGAACTTTCTCTTGTTGGCTTTGCTCTTTTAAGTCCTCTTCTTTTATCAGCTCTCCCGGGGAGAGAACCATTGCCCTTAATATCATGTTTTCAAGTTCTCTCACGTTCCCGGGGAAGTTGTAGTTAAGCAGGAATTCAACTGCTCCTTTTGATAGCTCTTTTGGCTTTAACTTAAACTCCTTTGAAAACTTCCTTATAAAGTGGTAGGCAAGGGGAATAATGTCTTCTTTCCTCTCCCTTAGTGGAGGAACTTCTATCCTTACAACGTTCAACCTGAAAAAGAGGTCTTCTCTAAAGTTGCCTTTTTTAACTTCTTCTTCTAAATTTCTGTTCGTTGCCGCTATTATCCTAACGTTTACTTTTTTGCTTTTCTCTGAGCCTATTCTCCTTATCTCCTTTTCCTGTAAAACTCTAAGGAGTTTTGCCTGGAGTTCTAAAGGGAGCTCCCCTATCTCGTCAAGGAAGAGGGTTCCTCCCTCTGCCTGCTCAAAGAGCCCCTTCTTTGAAGTAATTGCCCCGGTAAAGCTTCCCTTTTCGTACCCAAAAAGTTCTGCCTCTAGAAGGTTTGCAGGTAGGGCTGCACAGTTTACGGTTATGAAGGGCTTTTCTTTCCTGTCTGAGTAGTTGTGAATAGCTCTTGCTATTACTTCCTTTCCACTTCCACTTTCTCCGGTTATTAAAACTGTTATGGAGCTCCTTGCTACCCTCCCTATAATCTTAAATACCTCCTGCATCCTCTTACTGCTTCCTATTACCTCTTCTTTCTCCCTTTCAAACTCTTCCTTGTCTTCCTCTCTCTTTAAAAACCTCTCAAGAACTTCCGATATCTCTTCAAAAGAAAAAGGCTTTGTTATGTACTCTGCAGCTCCCTCCTCAATTGCCTTTACCGTAATGTCCATAGTCCCGTAAGCCGTAAGTATCACTATGGGAGCTCTCTTTTTCGCTCTCTTTAAGAGCTCTATTCCAGAGAGTTTAGGCATTTTAACGTCAACAAAGGCAAGGTCAACTGCCTCTTCTTCTAAAGCCTTTAGGGCCTTAAGACCGTCTTCTGCTTCAACTACTTGATGTCCCTTTGACTGAAGGTATCTCTTTAAAACCAGCCTTATACTCTTTTCATCGTCAGCTACAAGGATTTTTGCCATCTTTCCTCTTCATAGGTAAGAGAATTGTTATTTCGGTTCCTTTTCCTTTCTTGCTCTTTACCTTTACCTCTCCGCCGTGCCCTTTAACTATTTCTTTTAGTATAAAGGTTCCTATTCCGGTTCCCTTTTCTTTTGTCGTAAAGAAGGGGAGGAAGAAGTTCTTAACTTCCTCTTCCTCCATTCCCTTTCCCGTGTCTATAAATTTAACAAAAATGAAGTCTGCAGGCCTTATTGAATATCCCGTTTGAACGGTTAATACCCTATTTTTGCTGTCTTCCATAGATTCAAGGGCGTTTTTTATTACGTTAACTATTGCCTGAGTAAGTTTGTCTGAATCTAAAGGTATTTCAGGTAAGGAAGGGTCAAAGTTGTAGTTTACTTTAACCGATAACTGAGAGATTTTGTGGGAAAAGGTGCTTACTGCTTTCTGTATTATCTTGTGTATGTTCTCACACTTAAAGTTGGGTTTTGTAAAGTCATAACTTCTGGTAATCTCGTTAAGGAGTCTTTCTATCCTTTCTACCTCTTGGATTATTACGTTTGTTAGCTCTTCGTCGTAGCTTTTGAGTTCCTTAAACAGTTTTGCCGCTCCCTTTATGCCGCTTAAAGGGTTCCTGATTTCGTGGGAAAGTCCTTTTAAGAATAGGTTAACGTTTTCAGTGAAAGGGCTTTCAGGAACAGGTTCAATAATGGCTAAGACTCCTTTCTTTACAGATGAGGAGAAGAAGGGAGAAAGGTGGATGTACTTGTCCTTAAAACGATATCCCAAAAACTCTACTTCCTCTTCAAAGGAGCGTTTTACTCTCTCTTTAAGCTCAGGACATCCTAAGAGTTTGGATATTTCTTTTCCCTTTAAAAATTTCTCGGATTTGTTTAGCAAAAGTTCAAACTTCTGGTTCACTTTAACAACCACCCCTTCTCCGTCGGTTATGGCCAGTGGGAAGGGGTGGGAAAAAAGGAGGTCTTCCAGTTCCAAATTGGTCCCCTTAAGTTATTAATCCTCCTCCTTTTCCCCCTTTGGGAAACTCTTTAAGCTTTGAAACGTCTATTGCTCCTGCCGAAGGGAGCTCTATTCCAGCTGCTGCAGCCTTAAACTGCTGGTGAAATTCCTTTAGCTTTGAGCTCTCCTTAACGGGCACTACTGCAACTACTTGAGACCTTTGAATGTAAGCTTCTACAGGTTCGTTGGCAGTGGGGTCTAAAGGCATTATCGTTGCCTGAGCTCCCTTTGTGGTAGGAAGGAGTGCAAATACCCCGGCTTCTTTAAGCTTTATGGCTTCAGGCGTTATATCCTCAACCACCCCTATTATCCCTGAAGTAGGGACTATACTCTCTCCTCCGGCGGTTTGAATGAACACCAGCTTACCTTTTAGCTCTTCCATCTCTCCTCCACACTAACTTTGTTGTCCGTTTAATATATACCTCTCTTTAAAGGCGGTGTACAGGAAAATTGCCGTTGCGTTTGATACGTTTAAGGAGTTAACGTGTCCTCCCATCTCAATTTCTACAAGTTGGTCTATCTCTTTTAAGGTTGTCTTTGAAAGGCCTTTTCCTTCAGAGCCCACTACTGCTCCTAAGGGGAAAGGGATTTCTACTTTAGAGAGGGGCTTCCCTCCCCTTTCTAAACCAAAGAGCCAGCCTCCGGCCTCTTTAAAGTCTTTGAGGGCTTTGTGGAAGCTGTTTACTACCGAAAAGGGAACGTAAAAGACTGCTCCTGTTGAAGACTTAACTACCGTTTCTGTAATTGTTGCGCTTCTATCCTTAGGTAGGACTATTCCAGAAACCTTAAAGGCGTCTGCTGAACGGAATATTGCACCGAGGTTGTGGGGGTCCTCTATCCTGTCTAAAAAGAGAAGAATTCCCTTCTCCCTTATAGTCTTTTCTAAGAGCTCCCCGTAATCCTTCGGCTCAACAGGTGAAATTAGGGCAACTATCCCTTGGTGTTTACTGGTTTTAGAGAGCTCCTTTAACTTCTGCCTTGGAACTTTTACTACCTTTATCCCCCTTTTCTTTGCAAGGGGAACTATCCTTTCTCTGTCTTTAAAGTTCTCGTCAATAAAGAGCTTTAAGACCGGATAGCCTGCCCTAACCGCTTCTGCAACTGGGTTTATCCCGTAAACTACCATTACTGGCTAACCTTCAGGTCGTCCTCTGTTCCCTCTTCTCCGTCTGGTCCGGGAGAGACTAAAGTAAAGTGCTTTCCGTTTGATACATAGATAAAGTTATTCCCCCAAGCGTCCTTTGGTATTTCGTCCATGTAAGGCCCTTTCCAGTTCTTAGGTATTGGCTCTGTTTCCGGCTTTTCCACTAAGGCTTTTAGCCCCTGCTCTGTGGTGGGGTAAAAGGAGTTGTGGAGCTTATAAAGCTTAAGGGCCTGCTCAATGTTTTTCATTTGGACTTTGGTTGTAGTTATCTTTGCTTCCTCTCCTCTTTTTAAGAACTTTGGGGCTACCAGTGCTGCAAGGAGTCCAAGGATAACTATTACTACCATAAGTTCTATTAAAGTAAAGCCTCTTCTACTCTCTCCACCACTCATCGCCTACCTCTTTTATTACTTCAAACTCTTTAACAAAGTTCTTTATGTAATTTATTGCCTTTAAGGCTTCATCGTAAAAGTCCGGGGATATCCAAAGTTCTATGAGTCCCTCTTTTGGGTCTCTGGTTCTAACGGTTGCTATCTCGTGGTACCACTCAAATATAGCGTTTATAAAGGCAATGTCCTTTGGGTTCACTCTGCAAAGGAGATTCCTTCCTTTAATTAACTTCAAAGCTCTAAACCTTCTAAATAAGGTTGGCCTTAAGTTTAAGGCAACTTCAAATCCTTTGCCTTTCCAGTAGGGAAAGTTGTAAGCTCCTTACCTTAGGGTTGAACTTCGTCTAGTAAACCGGCGTTAACCAGTTAAGGTATTTTTCCTTTTCTCCCTTTACAGCTTTAAAGTAAACTTCTTGAAGGGCTTTTGTTATCCTTCCTATTTCTCCGTTCCCTATAATTACGTGGTCCACTTGAACTACAGGAGCAACCTGTGCTGCAGTTCCCGTGTAGAAGACCTCGTCAGCTGCGTAAAGCTCGCTCCTCAGTATTGGCCTTTCTTCAACTTCAACTCCTAACTCTTCTTTTGCTAAAGTTATTACTGCGCTTCTCGTTATACCTTCAAGGATGTTGGAGGAAGGAGGGGTAGTTATCAGCTTCCCCTTCTTTACTATAAAGACGTTCTCTCCGCTTCCCTCTGCTACCGTTCCGTCAGGGTTTAGCATTATCGCTTCGTCATACCCGTTTAGTAGTGCTTCTGTTTTGGCAAAAGCGCTGTTAACGTAAGCTCCCGCTACCTTGCACCTTGCAGGTATCATAGTGTCGTTTATCCTGTGCCAAGAAGAGGTCTTTGCCTTAAGGCCCCTAGAAAGGTCTAGGTAGTCTCCAAGGGGAACCGTGTAAATTGCAATTTCCGTTTTATAGCCAATTAGCTTAGGGGATATCTTAAGGTCTGAGAAGTAGGCTATAGGTCTTATGTAAACGTCTTCCCTGTGCTGACACTTCTTAAGGAGTTCAACTGTAATTTGGGTTAACTCTTCTACGCTTTTGTTAACTTTCAAGTTGAGAATTTTGCAGTTTACAAGCATTCTCTCGTAGTGCTCTTTTACAAAGAGGACAAAGAGCTGTTTCTTTTCTTCGTTCCAGTATGCCCTTATTCCTTCAAATACTGCCGTTCCGTAGTGGAAAGAGTTTGTCTGTATGTTTACCTTTGCCTCCTCAATAGGCACGAACTTTCCTTCAAAGTAAGCAAACCTTTTCATTTTTCCTCCACAGTTTTTCTTCTGTATAAGAGGATTACAAGGCCGATTAGTACCATTATGATACTAATAATTTGGTTGTTGCTGAAGGTCCCCATTATCTCTTTTGGAGTTGCCCTCCAGAACTCTATTAAGAACCTAAAGACTCCGTAGAGTATAAGGTAAAAGCCGAATACCTCTCCTGGGAACTTCCTTCTCTTGTAAATTAGGTAGAGAATCCCAGCTATCAGGAAGTTTGCGGCAGAGGATATAGGCTGGGTAGGGTAGAGGGGAATTCCTAAGGGAGCGGCTGAGTGGGGATTGGTGAATATTAAGGCAAAGGGGGCGTGGCATACTTTACCGTAGCAGCACCCTGCCATAGTGCACCCTATTCTTCCAAATCCTAGCCCTACAGATAGGGCTATTGAGACTATGTCTGCAAATTTCCATAGGGGTATTTTCCTTTTCTTTATAAAGTAAAGGGCAGTAAGCCCTCCAAAGATTACTCCTCCGTACCAAACGAGTCCTCCTTCCCAGATAAAGAAAATCCTATATAGGGGTTTTGCGTATTCTGGGTTGTAGAGGAAGAAGAACAGTCTTGCTCCTATTAGTCCTGCAACTACGCTCCAGAAGGCCGTATCGGTTATGTCTTCCTTTTTTATTCCCTCTTTTTCTGCAAGCTTAACGAGTATAAGGGAGCCAAAGAATATACCTAAGGCAACCATAACTCCGTAAGTGTAAATGGTTATGGGGCCAAGCTTAAAGAGGATAGGGTGCATTTAGACCTCCTTTTCAAAGAGTCCTTTGTAAATTTCGTCTTTAGTTAAGTAAAGTAGCGTGAAGTAGAGAGCTCCCGAGGCCAGAATAACTAAAATCACTAAGGCTGTTTTAGTATATACTGAGCTTAAAGTAAAGTAAAACTTTTCAAAGGGAAAAGCTACAAAAGCTATAGGAATTGAGAGGACGAAGTACTTTAGTCCCTTTTTCCATATTTCCCTGTTTAGGTTATTTCCCACTCTCTTTGAAAGGTAGTAGGATAAAAGGGTAAGGTTTGCTAATGAGGTAAGGCTGGTTCCTAAAGCTAAGCCGAAGGCTTTTAGCTTTAAAGCGAAGCAGAAGAAGACAGAGAGAAGTAAGTTGAGCCCTAAGGTGATTGCAGAAACCTTAACTGGGAGTTTAAACTCTTCTAGCGAGTAAAAGGCGTTAACGACTATCTTTTCTAGCGAGAAGAAGAAGAGGCCTAAGGTGTACCCTACCAAGACCAAGTAAGTTCCTTTAAGGTCTTCTTCTGTAAAACTTCCGTGTTTAAACACCAGGTCAACTATTGGCATTCCAAAGGCTATAAGTCCTACCGCAGAGGGAACAATTATGCTTGAGCAGAGGGTAATACTGTCTGAGAGCTCTTTACTTAGCTCCTTGGAGCTCTCCTTTGCCGAGAACCTTGGAAGGAGGACTTGGGAGAGCCCTATTGCAAACATCCCTAACGGGAGCTGAACGAACCTGTTTGCGTAGTAGAGGTAAGATATCGTCCCGCTTTTTAAGAAGGAGGCTATTACCGTGTCTATGAGCATTGAAAACTGTCTAACGGCAAAGCCGAATATCCCCGGAATGGTGTTTTTTAGGGTTTTAACTACCTCTTCTGATACTGAGATAGAGAGCTTAACGGGGAAGCTTTTCTTCCTTAAGAAGAAGAGCTGGAGAGTAAGTTGTAAGATGCCTCCTAAAATTACTCCTACAGATAGGCTCTCAATTGAGAGCTCCTTGTGAAGGAAAAGTGCAGAAAGTATTATCGCCAAGTTAAAAAGTGCCGTTGAAAAAGCAGGAGCAAAGAAGTGTTCAAGGGAGTTTAAAATGCCTCCGAAGAAGGCTACTAAACTTACTAAGAAGATGTAAGGTAAAAGCTCCCTTAAGAGCTTCACTGCAAGGTAAAAGTTCTCCCCTTTAAACCCCGGAGCTACAACTTTTATTATGTAAGGGGAGGAGAGCTCCCCTAACGCTAAAGTTATCATTAAAAGCGACGTTAAAACCGATAGCATCTGGGAGCTAAAGATAACTGCTTCTTTAAAGGAAACCTTTAACTTCCTCTTTAACGCCGGGACGAAGGCTGAATTAAAGGCTCCTTCTGCGAAAATCCTCCTTAAGAGGTTAGGAATTCTAAAGGCTACAAAGAAAGTATCGGTTAAGCTCCCTGCTCCAAAGAGAGTTGCTATTACAATATCTCTTACTAAACCTAGAATCCTACTTGCAAGGATTGAGAGTGATACAATAAGTGCTGACTTAATTAGCCGTTTCATAGGGGGAATTATAGTTGAAAGTAGCAATTATCGGTGCAGGGATTGTAGGAAGTTTCCTTGCTAAAAGGTTAAGTAAAGAGGATTACGACGTTGTGGTGGTTGACGTTGACCCTTCAAAGCTTGAGCAAATCTCCCTAAGTGCAGACATTATGACCCTTAACTGTGATGCTACCGAAGCTAACTGTTTAAAGCAGATTTCAGACTTTGACCTTTTCGTTGTAGTTACTGAAAATGACGAGAAAAACCTTACGATTACTACTTTACTTCGCTCCCTCTTTAAAAAGGAGAAGGTTTTGTTTAGAGTAAAGAATAAGTCTCTCTCCTCTCCTCCCGTGAAGGAGTTTTTAGGTGCCGAGCCCGTTAACATCCTTTCGGAAACTGTTCAAAAGGTATTTCTCGCCGTTAGGTATCCTTTTGCAAAGGAAGTCATTAAGTTGGAAAAGGAAAGGTTAGTAATATTTAAGCTCCCTATAACAGTTGAGAGCTTTTTAGCTGGTAAGCAGGTTTTAGAACTTGCTCCTTTGAGGGAGAAGTTCCCTTTTACCATAGTTGCAGTTGAGAGGGAAGGCAGTCTCTTAATTCCCAGAGGGGATACTTTCCTTTTTCCCGGCGATGTCGTCTATGTTGCGGTAAAGGAGGAAGAGGCTGAAAAGATAGCAGAGCTCTTAAAGATTCCCTATCAGCCGGTTAAGCTCGTTTTCGTGATGGGCTATTCTCAGTTTACGGAGGAGCTCCTTTTAAGGCTCTCTGAATTAAAAGGACTTAAGGTTAAGCTCGTTTTAAACAGTAAAGAAAGGTCTCAAGAGCTCTCAGGGAGATTTCAGAACGTTGATGTCTTCTTTGGAGAGCTTACAGATACGGAACTTTTAAAAGAAGAAGGGATAGACCGTGCAGACCTTGTAGTTTCAGTTTCAGAAGATGAAGAGAATAACATACTCAGTGCCGTTCTTTCAAAAAAACTTGGAGCGAAAAAGACCTGTGCCTTAATTACCCATCCTGAATACGAGGAGATAATAGAGTCCATCGGGATAGACCTTCCTATTGCTCCAAGGAAAGTCTTAGCTTCTAAGGTTTATAGGAAACTTAGCAAGAGGAAGTTCTTTGAGATTGTGGAGCTCTCAGAGAAGGTGGATGTTGTTGAAACGGTAGTGGACAAAGAAGTTATGGTCAAGGACTTTAAAAACTGCGGTCTCATAATTGCCGTAAACAGGGACGGAAAAGTTCATCTGGCTACGGGGTTAACCAAGTTAAAGCCTGGAGATAAATTAATCTGTGTTGTGGAGAGAAAATGAGGTTCACCCTTGTTTTCAAGTACGTCGTTATCATACTCTTTCTCCTTTCAACCTCCTTTCTTATACCTGCCGTTTACTCTTTCTTTGTAAAGGACGGTTTAACCGAAGACTTCCTCTTTCCCCTCTTCCTTACGGGAGCTTTATTACTTTTGGCCCTTCAAGTTAAAGAGAAAGTTTCAGATATTAATGTAAAAGAGGCTCTCCTTGTAGTTGTCTTAAGTTGGTTCCTTTTCCCTGCCTTGTCTGCTCTGTGCTACATGGAAACTGGAGCCATTCCAAGCTTTCCGGATGCTTACTTTGAGTCTGTTTCAGGTTTTACCACTACCGGAGCTTCCATTCTTACGAACATAGAAGCCCTTCCAAAAAGCGTTCTCCTTTGGCGTTCAACTACTCACTGGATAGGAGGCGTTGGCTTTGTAGTCTTTTCCCTTTCTCTTTTGCCTCTCCTTGGAACAGGTGGAGCTCAACTTATGAGATTTGAGGCTGCAAAAGCCCTTGAGGAAAGAGTTCTGCCGAGAGTTAAAGAAATAGCCAAAGCAATACTTATAGTCTATGTTTGCCTTACCGTTGCCGAAACGGTTTTGCTTAAACTTGCAGGTCTTTCTCTTTACGAAGCTGTGAACCACACATTTGCTACGATTGCCACGGGAGGGTTTTCAACTAAAAACCAAAGCGTTGCGGCCTTTCACTCCTTCGCAGTAGAGATGATAATAGGGGTTTTTATGATTTTGGGAGCTCTTAACCTATCCCTCTACTACAAAGCTTTTAAAAAGAGGAGCTTAAAGACCTTTTTCTCCTACTATGAGGTAAAAAGCTTCCTAATTATAGTTCTTGTATCAACTATAATTTCAACCTTAATCCTCTACTTTGATGGCTACTACAAAGACCTCTTAACCTCCTTTAGATACGCTTTCTTTCAGGTCTCAACTGCTGCCTCAACAACCGGCTTTGCCTCAACAGACTACTCAAACTGGCCTCCCTTTGTGCTTGCCCTTTTAATGATACTCTCTCTAATAGGAGCCTCTTCAGGCTCTACGGCCGGAGGTATAAAGCAGTTTAGGTTTTTAATAATGCTAAAAACCTCCATCAAGGAAATAAAAAAGACAATTCACCCTAGGCTGATCTATACTATCTCCTTAGGAGACAAAGTTCTTGACGTTTCTCTCTTAAACGCCGTTTGGGCTTTTATCTCGGTTTACTTTTCAACTACGGTTCTCTTTGGTCTTATAATCTCCCTATCTGGCTACGACTTAATAACCTCCTTTTCTGCCTCAATAGCCTGCATAACCAGCTTAGGGCCGGGCCTTGGAAAAGTAGGGCCTGCCGGGAACTTTGCCTTTTTCTCCTCCTTTGACAAACTGCTCCTTTCCCTTGAAATGCTTTTAGGCAGGCTTGAAGTCTTCCCCATATACTCTCTCTTTATGATTGAGTTCTGGAAAGAGCTATAAATTTAAAGAAACTAAGCTGTTAGGAGGTTTTAAGTTGCTAAAGTCAAATAAAGTTGCAGACCACCTTTCAAAGTTGATAGGTAAAGAAAAAGTTAAGTCATCTACAGGCTGGAGACTCTCTTACGCCTATGACGGAACGCCTACCGGCTATAAAGGAGTTCCAGACGTTGTCGTTTTTCCGGAAACTCCAGAGGAGGTCTCTAAAGTCCTTTCCTTTGCAAATCAGGAAAGGATACCCGTTTACCCAAGGGGGGCAGGCTCGGGTCTTACGGGAGGAGCTGCTCCTTTAGAGGGGGGAATAGTTATCTCTACTGAGAAGATGAACAGGATTATTGAGATAGACGAAGACAACCTCGCCGTTTTAACAGAGCCAGGAGTTATTACTTACGACCTTCAGAAAGAGGTTGAAAAGAGAGGGCTCTTCTACCCTCCTGACCCTTCAAGCTACAAGTACTCAACAATTGGCGGGAACATAGCTGAAAACGCAGGAGGCCCCAGGTGCGTAAAGTACGGCGTTACGAAAGACTACGTGATGCAGCTTGAAGTTGTCTTTGCAGACGGGACTATTTCTAAAGTAGGCTCAAAGGCCGTAAAGTCAGTTGCCGGGTATAACTTAAAAGACTTGATAGTGGGCTCTGAAGGGACGCTGGCTTTTATTACCAAGGCCTACTTAAAGCTTATACCTTCCCCTGAGTCTGTTAGAACTGCAATGGCCATATTTCCTAAAGTAGAGCAAGCAGCTCAAGCGGTTGCCAACATGTTTAAGGAAAAGGTCATACCTACTGCCTGTGAGTTCTTAGACAGGAACTCAATTGTTGCAGTTGAGAACTACGCAAAGATAGGCTTACCTACCTATGCAGAGGGTCTTTTGGTTGTTGAAGTGGACGGGTATGAGGCTGTAGTTGACGAGCTTATAAGTAGAGTTATTAAAGTGTGTAAAGAGACTGGAGCTCAAGAAATTAGAAGAGCTTCAACTCAAGAGGAAAGGGAAAAGCTCTGGATGGCAAGGAGGGCAGTATCTCCGGCCATAGTCCAGCTAAAGCCAAAGAAGATAAACGAAGACGTAGTTGTTCCCAGAAGCAAGATACCAGAGCTAATTAAAAATGTCTATAAAATAGCCGATAAGTATAACTTGATGGTAGTTAACTTTGGTCATGCAGGAGACGGGAACATACACGTTAACTTTATGTATGAGCCTTCAGAAGAGGAAAAGGTAAAAATGGCGGTAAGAGAAGTTTTTGAACTTACTCTTAGCTTGGAAGGTTCAATTTCCGGGGAGCACGGAATTGGATGGATGAAAAAAGAGTTCTTACCTTTGGAGGTAGGTGAAGCCCTTGAGAAGATGAAAGCTGTAAAGAGAGCTCTTGACCCTAACAACATACTAAATCCAGGTAAAGTTTTTGACCTTTAATTTTTTTTTATAAGTTTTTGAATAAAGAATCAGTATTTGCAAGGTGAAGGGATGGATATAGCTACCCTGATAGGTATTGGAGCAGCTTATCTTTTAATTGTTATATCAATAGTTATTGGGGGAAGTCCGGGAGCTTTTATAAACATTCCTTCCCTTTTGATTACCGTAGGAGGGGGAATAGCTGCCGGTATGGCAGGTTTCCCTATGGGAGAGTTTATCGGGGGGCTTAAAGCCCTTTTAAAAGCTATTAACCCTGGCCTTCCCAATCCTTTAGAAATGATAGATTTTCTGACGGACATTGCAAAGAGAGCCAGGAAGGAAGGGATATTGGCCCTTGAGTCAAACATAGATGAGTTTTACTCTAAAGACCCTTTCTTCGGGCAGATTATGAGGATGCTCATAGACGGTCTAGAAATTGAGGAGATAAAAAGCACCGCTGAAGCTTCTATGGCACAGGTAGAGCAAAAGCTTTCAACGGAGGTTGCCGTTTGGGAGTCATTAGGCGACCTTTTCCCTGCCTTCGGAATGATAGGAACCCTTATAGGACTAATTCAGATGCTCCAGAACCTTTCTGACCCTTCCGCTTTAGGTCCAGGAATGGCCGTAGCTATGATTACCACTCTTTACGGTGCTATTTTGGCAAATACGCTCTGTATTCCTGTTTCTAAGAAGTTAAAGTATTACAAAGACTTAAAGCTACTTTTCTTGGAAGCTTATCTCTTAACTGCAGAGTCAATAGAAAAGGGAACTAATCCTAACATTTTAAGGCAGAAACTCGCAGGTCTCTTTGGAGTAGAGGTGGAAGAGGGCTAAATGGCAAGGAGAAAGAAGGAGGAGTGTAAAGCTCCTCCGGCATGGCTTACAAGTTTTGGGGACTTAATGTCCCTCCTCTTAACTTTCTTCATCCTCCTTTACTCAATGTCAACTATTTCCCTTGAAAAGTTCTATCAAGCTATGAAGGGGATAATAGAGGCATTTGGAGGCCACTATGTAATTTATGAGGAAAGGGTTATAAACGGTAAGAATATACCTGTTCAGATGCCAAACATGTACCCTAAAATGAGGACAAGAAGGGCCCTTGAGGAGAAGTTAAGTGAGGTGAGGGAGAACTTAAGGAGGTTGGGTATTAAGTCTCAAGTGGTAAAGTACGGTAGCGTTATAAAGCTGAGGATAAATACCGATAAGCTGTTTCCTCCAGGTAGCGATAGGCTTTATCCTAAAGCAATTCCTATTATTATGGATTTGTGTAAAAAGCTTAAGGAGCTTGACCTTCCTATCACTATTGAAGGTTATACAGATAGTACTCCTATAAGGAATTCCCGTTTCCCTTCAAACTGGGAGCTTTCAGCAGCAAGAGCAGTTTCGGTTTTAAGGCTCTTCCTCCAGTGCGGTTATGACCCTAAAAAGCTCTCTGCAGCTGGTTTCGGCCCATACCATCCTATTGCTCCCAATAACACCCCTGAAGGGAGGGCGAAAAATAGGAGAATAGAGATAGCTATAAAACTTCCCCTGTAGGTTTTTTAAATGGCGAGGAGGAAAAGAGGAGAAGAGTGTAAGTCAGTTCCAGCATGGCTTACAAGTTTTAGTGATTTAATGTCCCTCCTTTTGACTTTCTTTATTCTCCTTTACTCTATGTCAACCCTTGACATAACTAAGGCAATTAAGTTCCTCTCTTACTTTCAAGGTGAGAAGGCAAAGACCTTTGAGCAGATTTCAATAGTAAAGCCAATACAGATATACACTCAAGACATTGCAAAGAAAGTTAAAAAGCTGATTAAAAGAATCTTACCAATTTCTGCTTATCAGATTGTAGTTGCAAAAGACTACGTAATGATTAGACTCTTTAATAGGGTCCTTTTTAAGGAGAATTCCCTTAGGCTAACTCCCGAAGCTAAGGAAGCTTTAGATAAGATTGCTAAAGTTATAAAGTCTTTAAAGGGAGATTTTTTAATTACCGTAGAAGGTCATACGAGTAAGGATGAGCCTACCGTTCCTATGAAGAATATCCTTGATAGCTGGGACTTGTCTATTTACAGGGCTGCTGTAGTTGCAAGGTACTTGATTTCTAGAGGGGTTGACCCTACAAAGATTGAAATTGTAGGTTATGACGCAGTAAGGCCTCTTTACACTTGGAATAACCCAATTCTTCAAGCCAGAAACAGGAGGGTTGAGATATACATAAAAGTAAACGTTCAAAGGACCAGTGAAAAAGGTAAAGAAGTTATAAAAGAGGAGGAAGAGCCCTCCAAGAAGAAGATTAGTTCAGGAAAACGTTAAGTTTTTTCCTCATTGCGTATTCTCTCATCTTCTTTTTGGCCCTCGTCTCAAGCTGGCGGACCCTTTCCCTGCTTATACCTAACTTCTCGCCTATCTCTCTTAAAGTCTTCGGCTCGTTTCCGTCAAGGCCGAACCTCATTATTATTATCTTCTTTTCTTGTGGGGTAAGTTGTTCAAGCATCTCTTGGATGCTCTGTCTCAGCTCTTCTTGAACCACCTTTTCCTCCACCTCTGCCGTCCCTTCTCCCTTTAAGAAGTCTTTGAAGGTGGTGTCTTCCTCATCTCCTATTGGAGTGTCAAGTGAAAGGGGAACTTGACATATTGAAAGGAGTCTCTCTACTTCCTTTGGTTCCATTCCTACATAATCTGCCAGTTCTTCAATTGTTGGCTCTCTGCCGAGTTTCTTAAGGAGCTCCCCGTAAGAACGGGTAATCTTGTTAACCAAAACAGCTTGCTTAACGGGTATCTTTACTGCTCCTGTTTGCTGGGCAAGTGCCTGCATTATAGACTGGCGAATCCACCAGACTGCGTATGATATAAACTTTACTCCCTTATCTGGGTCAAACCTCCTTGCAGCCTCTATAAGGCCTAAAATCCCTTCTGCTATAAGGTCGTGAAGGGGAAGTCCGCATCCTAAGTATTTCTTTGCTACGCTGACTACAAACCTAAGGTTTGATTCAACCAGCTTTTTAAGGGCTTCCTTGTCTCCTTTCTTTGCCCTCTTTGCAAGTTCAACTTCCTCTTCTCTGCTCAGCAGGGGGATTTTTGATATTGACTTTAAAAAGGCGTCTAAAGAGTCTTTATCAGGGACAAAGGACTCTATAAGCGAGGGGTCTATTTCCTGGTCAAAGAGAGAAAAGGGGGACTCTTCCCCCTCTTCTTCAAAGCTATTTATCTCTAAGTTATCGTCTTCAAAGAGAAATTCCTTTTCTTCCATAGTAAAACTCCTACTCTTCAGGATTTAAAACTATGTAAAGTACCCCTTCTCCTCTAATAACTTTAAGGAGTACACCTTTACTTCCTGCCTTCTCTATAACCTTCAATAGGTCTTCAGCTTTCTTTACTGGCTTTAAGTCCCTTGGAGTTATTCCAGCTCCAACTATTATGTCTCCTTCCCTTAGTCCTGCGTCATCTGCAGGGGAGCCGGGTTTGACCTCCGTGACTATTACCCCTTCCTTTATCCAATTTGGAACTCCTAACTTCCTTCTAAGCTCAGGGGTTAACTCTTGGACGGAGAATCCAAATTTTGACATTAAGTCAGTTGAGGCAAGTTTTTCTGAGCCTGGCATCTGACCGATTTTTACTGAGAGAACCTTCCTTTCCCCGTTCCTCACTACTACAATCTTAACTACTTCTCCAGGCTTTGTATTAATTACCTTAAGCTGGAGGTCTGAGACGTTCTTAACAGGTTCACCGTTATACTCAACTATTATGTCTCCGCTCTTTATTCCTCCCTTTTGAGCAGGGGAGTTTGGCATAACCCTCGTAATTAGGACTCCTCCTTTAACTCCAAACTTCTTTGCCAGTGTAGGTGAGATGTCTTCTATGTAAACGCCGAGCCAACCTCTAATTACCTTCCCGTACTTAAGGAGGTCTTCCATTACCTTTTTGGCGATGTTTATCGGAACTGCAAAACCTAGCCCTTGGGCGTTTCTTACTATGGCCGTGTTTATCCCTATGACCTTTCCGTTAATGTCGCAAAGGGGGCCTCCGCTGTTTCCCGGGTTTATTGCTGCGTCTGTCTGAATAAAGTCTTCTATTGGGTTTAGACCAAGACCGTGTCTTCCCGTTGCAGATATTATCCCGTGGGTTACTGTCCAGTTAAGGCCGTACGGGTTTCCTATTGCTATGACGAATTCTCCTATCTTTATCTTGTCTGAGTCTCCAAGCTCTACTACTGGGACTTTCTTGTTTCCAACTTTTATTTTTATTAAGGCTACATCTGTTTTCGGGTCTCTTCCAACTACTTTTGCCCTGTAAACGGAGCCGTCTGTAAGTTTTACCTTTATCCTCTTCGCTTTTGCTACAACGTGGTTGTTGGTTAGTATGTACGCCCAGCCATCTTTAACTTTTACTATGAACCCTGAACCGAGAGCTCTCGTTTCAAACTTTTCTGGAAAGTCTGGGAAAGGAAAACCGAACTGGTGAAAGAAGTCCCTAAACTCTGGAGGTATTGGAGGATGGTTAAGCTTTATCTCTGAAACTGTGCTTATGTTTACTACTGCCGGTTTTACTTTCTCTGCAACGTTTTCAAAGACCTTCTGTAAAGATTGGGCCACTTTTAGGTCTTCTTGGCTTACTTGAGAGTATGACGGTGAAGACATTAAGGTTAAGGATAGACCGAGTAAAGCTACTCCCTTTAGAAGCTGTCTTGTGTTCATCGCACTTACCTCCTTTTACTTGTTGTTTAGCGAATATAGTATTTTCTGAACTCTCTTTTCGCTTAGAACTCTCCTTGCACCTATGAACCTTTTTCTAAAATACCTGTTGTTGAGGCTTGATATTGCTAGTCCGTGAAACATGGAAGAGAAGTGGATAAACTTTCCGTTTCCAATGTATATCCCTACGTGAGAAGGGTATCTGGCGTAAGTTCTAAAGAATACCAAGTCTCCAACTTTTAGGTGTTTTAAGTCTACGGGAATTCCAGTGTTAAACTGGGCTCTAGCGGTTCTCGGTAGGTTTATTCCGAGCTTTCTGTAAACGTACATAGTGAATGAAGAACAGTCTAACCCGAAGCTTGGAGAATTACCTCCAAAGACGTATGGTGTGTTTTTTAACTTTTTGAAGATCTTTGCAAGCAGTTTAAGGAGAGCTCCCTTATACTCAGGGTTATTCAGTATTGACAAGCTCCAGTTATCATACTTTACATTTAAAGGAGTTGACAGAAACTGGCTTATAAGCTCAGATTCCCTGTAAACCACGTTTGTGATAGGGTTAATCTCCTTCCCAACTATCTGACTTGCCATTTCCTTTTGAGACTTCTTTTCAAGGAATGCTATAGTTTGCTTACTCTTTTGAGGCTTAAACTTCCTGTACCAAGAGGGAGTGTGTCTGGTTCCTGGTATTATGAGTCTCTGTCCTACCCTTATTCTAGAGTGCCTCAGTCCGTTTACCCTCATTATCTTCCTTACTGTGGTGTGAAACCTCTTTGCTATTTTGTAAAGTGAATCTCCAGGTCTTACTCTATAGATATCCCCGAAGGCTTGAGTTGAGGTAAAAAGAACTGTTAAAGCGACAAGTAGTAAACCTCTCACTCTCTCCTCCTCCAGCTTCCCCTAATTATACTTCATTCAAAGTTGCCATTTGGTTATCTTGAACCTCTTTTACGTATCTGTAGTAGTTAAAGAGAGAGTCAACTACTCCGTTTTCAATGTTTGATATAAGGTCCTCAAAGAGGAGAAATGCCTCCTTTTTAAACTCTACTACGGGGTCCCTCTGGCCGTAGCCTCTCCATCCGATACTTTCCTTTATGTGGTCTAGGGCTCTTAAGTGTTCCCTCCAGTAGTGGTCAAGCCTGTCAAGCATTACCATTCTCTCAATTTCTCTTAGCTGGCCTTCTCCTACTATTTCTTCAAGCTCCTTATACTTTTCCAGTAGCTTATCGTAAATCAGCTTTGCCAGTTTTTCCCTATCGCTAACGGCTCCTTCAACATTGAGTTTCATTAGCTCTTCGTAAGTTTCAGGGATAGGGAAGTTAAAACCAAACCTGTCTTCTAGAGTCTTCTTAAGCTCTTTAAGGTTCCACTCATCTGGGAGGACGTTTTCAGGTGCAAAGAGGTCAACAAGCTCCCAAGCAATGTCCTCAAAAAACCCTATTATCTCCTCTTTAAAGTTCTCCCCTTCTAGTATTTTGTTCCTCTGTTCGTAGATAACCTTCCTTTGAACATTGTAAACCTCATCGTATTCTAACAGCCTCTTTCTAATCTGGAAGTTCTGCTCTTCCACTCTCCTTTGGGCGTTTTCAAGTGCCTTGCTTACCATCTTGTGGGTTATAGGCTCGTCTTCCGGGACATTCATTATCTCCATCATCTTCTTTATCCTATCTGAGCCAAAGAGCCTTAAGAGGTTGTCCTCTAGTGAGAGGAAGAACCTTGACTCTCCCGGGTCTCCCTGTCTTCCTGCCCTTCCCCTTAACTGGTTGTCTATACGCCTAGACTCGTTCCTCTCTGTTCCTATTATGTAGAGGCCTCCCAGCTCTTTTACCTTCTCCTTCTCTTTTTCGGTTATTTCCTTATACTTCTTTAGGGTCTCCTTGAAGATTTCCTCGTATTTCTCCTTTCCTACCTTTTCTGGAGTTATTCCCTTCTCTCTCAACTCCTTTTTGGCGAGGAACTCAGGGTTTCCTCCAAGGAGGATGTCAGTTCCCCTTCCTGCCATGTTTGTTGCAATGGTAACTGCTTTAAGCCTTCCGGCTTGAGCTACTATCTCTGCCTCTTTTTCGTGGTACTTTGCGTTTAAAACTTGGTGGGGAATTCCCCTCTTTTTAAGGAGCCTTGAAAGGTATTCTGAGTCCTCTATTGAGTTTGTTCCGACCAGAACCGGCCTTCCGATTTCGTAGTTTTTCTCAATTTCTTTTATTACTGCTTCAAACTTTGCTCTCTTTGTCTTGTATATAAGGTCTGGATGGTCTTTCCTTATTACCGGCTTGTTTGTGGGTATCACTACAACGTCAAGCCCGTATATCTCTTTAAGCTCTGCTGCTTCTGTCTCTGCCGTTCCCGTCATTCCCGCAAGCTTTTTGTAGAGCCTGAAGTAGTTTTGTAGGGTAATAGTTGCCAACGTCTGGTTTTCTGCTTCTATCTTAACTCCCTCTTTTGCTTCTACTGCTTGGTGAAGACCGTCGCTCCAGCGCCTGCCTGGCATTATCCTTCCTGTAAATTCATCAACTATGATTACTTTCCCGTCTTTAACCACATAGTCAACGTCCTTTTTAAACAGGTGGTGGGCCCTTAAGGACTGGATTATCCCGTGTAGAAGGTCTGAGAACTTAGGGTCGTAGAGGTTAAATTCCTTCATTCCTGTCATGTTTTTAACTATCTCTTCTACTTTCTTTATCCCTTCGTCTGTTAAGACGGCAGTTTTCGTTTTCTCTTCCACTTTAAAGTCCCTGTCTTTTTTGAGCTGTCTTACTATTGCGTCTGCTATGTAGTAAACGTCAACGCTCTCTTCTGAAGGTCCCGAGATTATCAACGGGGTTCTGGCCTCGTCTATGAGAATTGAGTCTGCTTCGTCAACTATTGCGTAAAAGAGCTCCCTCTGCACCTTTTCTTCTTTTGAGAAGACCATGTTGTCCCTTAAGTAGTCAAATCCAAACTCTGAGTTTGTTCCGTAGGTTATGTCCTTACGGTACATCTCTTTTCTTTCTTCTCTTTCCATGTGGTTTTGAAGGTAGCCAACAGAAAGGCCCAGGTAGTTGTAAACTGGGCTCATCCACTCTGCGTCCCTTTTTGCCAGGTAGTCGTTTACGGTTACTACGTGAACTCCTTTCCCTGCAAGGGCGTTAAGGTATGAAGGCAGCGTCGCAACTAAGGTTTTCCCTTCACCTGTTTTCATCTCTGCAATTTTCCCCTGATGTAGGACGATTCCGCCTATAAGCTGAACATCGTAGTGGCGCATTCCCAAGGTTCTTTTCGCTGCTTCCCTCACGGCGGCAAAGGCTTCAGGAAGTATTTTGTCCATGTATTTAAACTTTTCTTGGTCAGTTTCTATTTTTTCTATCTCTTCTTTCCACTTTGCAGTTAGGCTCTGGAGCTCCTCCTTGCTCTTCTTTTCAAACTCCTTTTCAAGGGAGTTTATCTTTTCAACTATCGGCTTTATTTTCTTTATCACTCTTTCGTTTCTACTACCAAATATCTTTGTTAAGACGGCGTTTATCATTTTCTCCTCCTGAGGGGATTTAAAGTTAAAGAAAAGCTTTTAGGGGGGAGTGTTAAGGAGAGGCTCTGGTGGGAGCTCCCTTTTTAAAGGCTATATCTCTAAATGGTTCCTTTTCTCTTATTTTCCTTTTCTCTTTTTTCCTTTCCTTTCTTTCAAAGGGGCTCTTTTCCCTTTCTTCTTTTGGAGCTTTTACCTGCTGAACTTGACACTGAACTACGGTAAAGGAGTAGGAATAACCTTCTTGGGGTGCTCCACAAACGGCAGCAGTTATGATTATAATTCCAACTATTAAGCTTTTAAGTTTCATAACTTAAGTATGCTATACCAATTAGGTTTCTATGTCAAAGCTCCTCTTCTCTCCCGGTAGGAGCTCCTTAACCTTTTCCCTTAAAGAGCAAATATAGCTGTAGGCTAAAAGCCTTTCAAGGGCCCTTTCCCCCTTTGCGTAGTAAGGGATAAGGTGCCAAGTTCCAAAGTGAATTGGTATGAGAGTTTCTGCTCCAAGTATCTTAAATCCTTTTAGAGCTTCTTCTGGCGTTTGGTGAAACTTCCTGAAAAAGGGCATAAACCCGCCGATTGGCAAAAACGCAAACTTTATCTCTCCTCCTTTCTCTTTCCAGAGGCTGTAGAGTTTTTCTGAAAAGGCTGTATCTCCGGCAAAGAGGAGTTTAACTCCTTTAAACTCAACTATGTACCCTCCTACCTCAGTTTTCATGTGAAGTGGGCTTCTTCCCTTGTTGTGGATTGCTGGGATTTTGGTAATCTTTGCCCCTTTGATGGAGACTGTTTCAAAGTCTTTAAGTTCAATAATTTTCCCTTTCTTTATTATTTCCCTGCATCCTAAAGGGGTTAAAGTGGTGAAATCCCCTTTAAGTCTTTTAAGTGTTTTTAAGTCTAAGTGGTCGTAATGTGCGTGGGAAATTAAAACTATGTCTGGCGATAGTTCTTCAGGCTTCAATGGTGGAGGAACTACCCTCTTAATTCCTCCGGCACTTTCTGTTAAAAAAGGGTCAGTTAGGATTTCCAAACAATCAAACTTTACCCTAAAGGTGGAGTGACCTAAATTTTCTACTTGGAGCTTCATTTTCCAAGTATATCAACTTTAGGAGAGCTTGCAATGGAAAAAGGGTTTAGGGATATTGAAGAGTTTTTCCTTCAGGCTGAAAAGGAAATGAGGCAAACTCTGCCTAAAGCTCAGAAGCGGAAAAGGGTTCAGAGGGTAGAAAGTAGAGAGGAGCTCCTTTTAAAGGTAAAGAGCCTTTCTGAGAAGTTAAAGGGCAAGGATAGGAAAATAAAAGAGCTTATTAGGGAAGTAGTAGAGTTAAGGGAGGAGCTTGACGGGTACAGGAAGAGAGAGGAAGAGCTAAAGAGGAGAGAAGAAGAGCTTAAGGAAATTGAGGACTTTAAAGACAAGATTAAAGTCTTAAAAGAAGAGGTTGCGAGGTTAAAAGGTGAGATTAAGGAGAAGGAGACCCAAATAGAGAGCCTTAAGGCTAGGGAAGTTCCAAAACCGAAGGTGGAGCTCTTTATAGAGGTTGCCCTAAACTCCCTTTCAGAGTTTACTGCAGGTAAGAAGAGGTTAAAGGTTCTCTTTTCAAAAAGGTTTAGAAAGGATGTAGTAAAGGAAGTTTCAGTAAGGCCGTTTCTCCTTAACGGTTTTATCTCGGCCCTTGATAGGATAGAGACTACTTCAAAGCTCTTAAAGAGGGATTCAAAACACGACATTTACAGGCTCAGGATTACCTCTCCTTACGGAGAGTATAGGGCAGTTTACTTAAAGCTTGAGGACGATGTTATTAAGTTTGTAAGGTTTGGTCAGAGGGACTCTATCTATCAAGAGCTTGATGCAAGCAACTGGAGTTTTAGTTGATAGTAAAGAGTTTAAAGGAAGTTAAGGAGCTCTTCCCTTTAACAGAAGAAGAAGAGAGGGCCTTTAAAGAGGTAGTTAAAGTCTATCCTTTCTCTTCTACCGTTTACTATTTAGAGCTTGCCAGAAAGAGTTTGGCAGTTAGGAAAATGCTTCTTCCTTCTCTTTTAGAGATAGACCCAAGCGTTCAAGGTAGAGGGGAAGAAGACCCATTAAGGGAAGAGAGGGACTTTAAAGTTCCTCTCCTTACTCACAGGTATCCAGATAGAGTTTTAATAATAACTACCAATTACTGTCCCGTTCTGTGTAGATACTGTATGAGGAAGAGGAATTGGAAGAAGGGGGTTTTTTACATAACTGAAAGGGAGATTGAAAGGTGCTTAAAGTACATAGCCGATAACCCCAAAGTAAGAGATGTTCTTATCTCAGGAGGGGAACCTCTTCTTATCCCTGCTGAGAAGCTGGAAAGGTTGCTTATTGGTTTAAAGTCTATAGACCACGTTGAAGTTGTAAGGATAGGAACCAGACTTCCGGTAGTTTGGCCTGAGAGAGTTTTAGAGCCAGAGCTCCTTTCCCTTTTAGAGAAGGCTCAAAAGGTTTGGGTTAACACTCACTTTAACCACCCAGACGAAATTACCCCTCTTTCTAAAGAGGCAGTTTTGGCCCTTTTAAAAAGGGGAATTCCCGTTAACAACCAAGCAGTTCTCCTTAAAGGAGTAAACGATTCTGTTGGAGTTATTGAAAAGCTCCTTAGGGAGCTCCAGAAGATAAAGGTTCGTCCCTACTACCTCTTCCACTGCGACCCTGTAAAGGGAGTTATGCACTTTTCAACCTCTATAACTAAAGGGCTTGATATTTTAAGGGAGCTCTTTAAGAGGCTTTCTCCCCTTGCCATTCCCTACTACGCAGTTGACGGTCCGGGAGGGTACGGGAAGGTTCCTCTCTTGCCTCAAAGGTTCAAGAAGTTAGGGAATTTCTATGAGTTTGAGGCTTACGACGGACGCCTATTTACTATGGAAGACAGGTAAGAGAGGGGAGAAAACCTCCCCTAATAGACTGTAATTTCTCCGTTGACTAACTTCCTCCATGTGTCCTTCATTTCAGAGAGGCACTCTTTAACTATCTCTTCAACTTTACTTTGGAAATTAAGAGCTCCCTTTGTCCTTACCTTAACGTCAACTGCTAGAGGTTCGTTAATAGGTTTTCCTATTTGGCTTACCATGTAAACGTAGGCCTCTTCAACTTCGGGTATGCTCTTAACTACCCTGTCTGCAATCTCGTTAGAAGTTATGTTGTAGAGCTTTCCTACGTGGGTAATTGGGTTTTTCCCTGCAGCCGCTTCTAAGCTCATAGGCCTATAAGGAGTGATAAGGCCGTTTACCCTGTTTCCCCTTCCTACTTCTCCGTCGTCTCCTGCCTCTGCTGAAGTTCCGGTTACTGTAATGTAAACGTTTCCTCCTTCTAAGTCGTCTCCTGTGTTTATCTCAATGTCAACTTCCCTTTCTGTTAGCCCTTTGGCTACCGAGTAGGCAATCTCTTTAACCTTTTCCCTCTTTTCTACATAGTCTTTAACGTCTTTGACGAACTTATCAACGAAGGCACAGGCTATAGTTATCTTTATCTTCTCACCTACCCTAACGCCCATTACTTTTATGTCTTCTCCTATCTCTGGGTTTTCCTTTTTGGTTTCTTTACTGTTTAGCCTCTTTTCAATGTTGTAAACTACCCTTTCTACGTCGTCAAAGGGAGCATAACCTACGCCAAAAGAGGTATCGTTTGAAAGGGGAACTCCCTCCTTTAGCTGTCTCATGTATATGTCAACTAGGTCAACGGAGCCGGGTCTTATGTAAGTGTGTATCTTAACGTGTTTTTCAGGGTCTATTGCGTGGATGTTGTTTTTCAGCCACTCTTTTGCACTCTCAACTGCTATCTCGTCCACAGGTATTTTAACTCCCTTGTACTCTTTTATTGCCCTACCGGAGAGGAAAATCTCTATGGGTTCTATGACCTCTCCTCCTCCAAACTTTGGAAGGGCGCTACCTCCAACCAGCAAGTTTTTGTCAACGTTGTGGTGGAGAACAAAACCAAACTTCTCGTAATAGAACTTGCACAGTTCGGCAGATAGTTTTTCTGCAAGGGCATCACAGATGGTATCCGGGTGGCCAAGGCCTTTTCTCTCAACGATTTCAATCTCTTGACTGTAAACGGGAGTTGTGTCAAGGGGAGTGAGCTTTATGTTCATTTATTGGCCTCCTTTAGGTTTAAGTTGGTGTATGAAATATACCAGAATTTGACTAGCAGTTTAAAAGCTCTTTGGTAGCTTTAATTACTCTTTCAGGCTTAAGGTCTTTCATACACTTAAAGTCTCCCTCTTTACACTTTTTCCCCCCGTGAATTGAACAAGGCCTACATTTAAGGCCCTTTAACTCTACGATTTTCCCTTTGCCGTAAGGGAAGAAGCCAAACCTTGGTACAGTTGGACCGTATATTTCAACTACGGGGGTTTTAAGGGCACAGGCAGCGTGAACAGGGGCAGAATCGTTTGATATAACCACTTCTGCCCCTTCTATTATGGAGAAGAACTCTCTTAGGGTGGTTTTCCCGCAGAGGTTTAACGATAGGGGGAGCCCTTTTTCTACCTCTTTACAGTACTTGTAGTCTCCTTTTGCCCCGATTATTACCGGCATTAGTCCTACTTTAATTAGCCACCTTCCCACTTCTGCAAAGTATTCTGGAAGCCAAGCTTTTGTAGGCCAAACAGAGCCGGGGGCTAAAACTGCGTACCTATTTTTAATCTTAAACTTTTCCCGTGTCTTTAATTTCTCCTCTTCTTTTAGGGGGAGCTCCAGCTCCTTTTCAATTTCAATTTGAAATTCCCTCTTTAGTGGTTCCGTTAACTTTAAAAGCCTTTCAACTTCGTGGTATCCCTCTTTAAACTCGTGTTTTACTCTATCTGTGTAGAGAAAGGAAAAGCCTGCTTTATCGTACCCTATTCTCCTTTTTATCCCCGACAGGAACAGTATTAAACTTGTCCTGTGGGAGCGGTGGGGTGAAATTGCAAGAGAATATTTTTCCTTTTTTAGCTGATTAGCCAGATTAAAGATTCCCTTCTTGTCAAAAGGAATTACCTTGTCAACTGCCCAAAAGCCCTTATATACATCTTCTAAGCCTTTCCTAACTACTAAGTGGAGCTCTCCTTTTAAACTCTTTTTAAGACTTTTTAGAAGAGGAGACGTAAGTATTAAATCCCCTAAGAACGCCGTTTGAAAAGTTAAAACTTTCATAAAGCAAAATTTAAACTAAAATCAAAAAAGAAACAACAACTTGAAGGGTTTTCTTATGTTGGGTTTTTATTTCGTTGATCAAGAAGCCCAAGATTTCCTTGAAGATTTAAAAAGTAGGTTAGGCAACCTTCCCATTGCCTATTTTCGGTGGCACCAGTTGCCAGACGGAGGAGAGGAGACTCTAAAAAATCTTAGGGTTTCCTTAGAAAACTGAGGGTTTTTCCCTATTTTCTGTCGCTCAAAAGAAAAGTATTACTTGTTGACCTGTGTTGATTTTGTTGAGAATCCTTTAGGTGGTTTACCCTCCGAGTGGAAAAAAAAGTACGAGTTAGCTTTTCCTTGGCAAATGTTTGTTATGGACTATAAAGGCTATTGTAGTGAAGTAGTAAGTAAAGTTTTAGAAGAATGGAAAAGTGAGAAGGTAGAAGAGGGAAGAAGTGAGAGAACTTCTAAACCGGCAATACTTTTCGTTATAAGTGATGTCCAAGAGATTGCTAAACCAGCCGGCATAAAGAATTGGAGTGTTCATACTCGCTTAGCAGTAGTTAAATTGTAGTGGTCGGGGCGGGGGGATTTGAACCCCCGACCTCTTGGTCCCGAACCAAGCGCGCTAACCAGGCTGCGCCACGCCCCGAACTACTTTTCAACTTCAACGTTTTCCGGTTTTATCCTTGCAAAACGCCTTTTACCTACCTGCAAAATAAGCTCTTTACTCAGTATGTCAACTTTGAGGTTCTCGTTAAGGACTTTCTCTCCGTTAATTCTAACTCCTCCTCCCTTTACCTGACGCCTTCCCTCGCTTGTTGACTTTACGAGTCCTGCCTCTTTTAAGAGCTTTGGAAGCCACACCGGGTTTTCAGGGACTCTTACCTTGGGCTCTGGGATTTCTTCTGGGAGCTCCCTTTTAGAGAACACCCTTTCAAAGTGCTCCCTTGCCCTTTTTGCCGCTTCTTCTCCGTGGAAGGTCTTTACCACTATCTCAGCTAGTCTCTTTTTGGCTTCCATAGGATGGAGTTTCCCTTCTTTAACCTCTCTCTCCATCCTCTCTATCTCTTCTTGAGGAACTCTCGTAACGAGCCTGTAGTACCTCCACATTAGCTCGTCAGATATCCTCATTACCTTTCCAAACTGCTCTTCTGGGGGTTCAAGTATCCCTATGTAGTTTCCCAATGACTTGCTCATCTTCTGAACGCCGTCAAGTCCTTCAAGTATGGGCATCATTATGCAGGCTTGGGGTTCTTGGCCGTACTCTTTTTGAAGGTGTCTTCCAACTAGGAGGTTAAACTTCTGGTCTGTTCCTCCAAGCTCAACGTCTGCCTTTAAAACTACCGAGTCATAACCTTGAAGGAGAGGGTAGAGGAACTCGTGGATGTGGATTTCTTTGTTTGACTTAAACCTCTTTGAGAAGTCGTCCCTCTCAAGCATCCTTGCTACAGTGTACTTTGAAGAGAGCTTTATAAGGTCGGCAGCGCTCATTGAGCCTAGCCACTCGCTGTTAAAGACTACAACTGTTTTCTCAGGGTCAAGTATCTTAAATACCTGTTGAGCGTAGGTTTCAGCGTTCTTTAAGACCTCTTCCCTTGAAAGGGGAGGGCGGGTCTTTGACTTTCCGGTAGGGTCTCCTATCATTGCCGTAAAGTCCCCTATGAGAAAGTAAACCTCGTGGCCTAGCTCTTGAAAGTCCCTCAACTTCCACAGTAAAACGGTGTGTCCCAAGTGAAGGTCAGGAGCCGTTGGGTCAAATCCTGCCTTTACCTTAAGTTTTCTACCTTCCTTTAGTTTCTTTAAGAGCTCCTCTTCTCCTATTATCTCAGCACATCCCCTCTTTATTATCTCCAACTGTTCTTCGGGAGTCATTATTCCTCCTTACAAAAATTTACTATGTCAT
>JALSNF010000043.1 GCA_026987115.1 Desulfurobacteriaceae bacterium | reverse complement strand
CAAGCGGTAAAGTACCTAGTTGACCACCCAGAAGCAACGACTAGGGAGCTCCTATCCTTCATAAAAGGCCCTGACTTCCCGACAGGAGCAGAAGTTATAAACCCTGAAGCCCTTGAGAAAATATACAAAACAGGAAGGGGAAGCATAACAATAAGGGCAAAACACAAAATAGAGGAACTTAAAAAGAGAACTGCAATAGTAATAACGGAGCTCCCCTACCAAGTAAACAAAGCCGAGCTTATAAAGAAAATAGCAGACTTGGTTAAAGAGAAGAAAATAGACGGGATAGCCGACATAAGGGACGAGTCAGACAGGGAAGGGATAAGGGTAGTAATTGAGCTTAAAAGGGACTCAACGCCACAAGTTGTTTTAAACAAACTCTACAAGTTTACCTCTTTACAGACAAACTTTGGCGTTAACATGATTGCCTTAGTAAAAGGAGAACCGAAACTCCTTAACCTAAAAAGATATTTAGAAGAATTTATCTCCTTTAGAAGAGAGGTAATACTCAGAAGAAGTGCCTACCAGCTTAGGAAGATAGAAGAGAGAATACACATCCTTGAAGGTCTCCTTAAAGCCCTTGAGAACATAGACAAGGTAGTTGAGACGGTAAAGGGAGCTCCCTCCCCCCAAGAAGCGATGAAGGAACTTGAAAAAGAGTTTAGCTTAACGGCTCAACAAAGTAAAGCGATACTTGAGATGAAACTTCAAAGACTCACGGGCCTTGAAAGGGAAAAGATAAAGGAAGAACACTCAAAACTTACAAAAGAAGCAGACTACCTAAGATTCCTCCTTGAAAGCTCAGAAGAGCAAAGGAAGTTAATAAAAGAGGAAATGGACCAGATAATAGAGAAATATGGAGACGAGAGAAGAACTAAAATAGTTTCAAAGGAAAGTGAAATAGACATTGAATCAATGATAGAAGAAGAAGAAACGGTAATATTCCTGACTCACAAAGGATTTGTAGTAAGAACATCTGCCAAAAACTACAAAACCCAGGGAAGAAGCGGCGTTGGAGTAAGGGGAATAAGGACAAGAGAAGGAGATTTCGTAAAAGACGTGATAACCGCCTCCTCTAAAGACTACTTACTAATATTCACAAACCAAGGTAAAGTTTACTGGCTTAAAGCCTATGAAATTCCAAAAAGCGAAAGGGCAACGAGGGGCCAGTCAATAAGGAACTTCCTACCGGGGCTTTCCGGAAATGAGGTAGTTTCAAGGATAATACCTGTAAAGGACTTTTCAATCAACAAAGACATCTTCTTCACCACCCAAAGGGGAATCGTAAAGAGAACTCCTTTAAAAGAGTTTTCAAACCCCCGTTCAACTGGAATAACTGCAATCTCCCTAGAACCTGGAGACAGGCTAATATACGTAGGTCTATCAAGTCCTCAAGATAGCGTAATGTTAATCTCCAGAAACGGAAGGGCAATAAAGTTCTCCGTTCAAGACGTTAGACAGATGGGAAGAAACGCAAGGGGAGTAAGGGGAATGCTCTTAGACCCTGAAGACAAAGTAGTTTCTGCAACTGTAGTTGAGCCTGAAGATAAGTACCTACTGATAATAACTGAAAGGGGATATGGAAAAAGAGTGCTACTTCAAGAATTTCCCCTTCAAAGAAGGGGAGGAAAAGGAGTTATTGCTACGAAGACCTCCGAAAAGACAGGGAAAGTAGCTGACGCTTTAACTTTAAAAGATGAAGAGCCGATAATAGTAGTGTCAAAACTCGGGAAAATCATTAGGGTAAACAGCGGAGAAGTTCCCATCTATGGAAGGCACACAAGAGGAGTAAGAGTACAGAAGCTAAGCGAGGAAGACAGCGTAGTATCTGCCTCAAAGGTAAAGGAGGAAGAAGAATGATTGATATAAAAGCCTTAAGGAAAGAGCCTGAAAGGTTTAAGGAGCTCCTATCAAGAAGGGACGCAGTTTACGGGAAAATGGTAGAGGAGCTCCTTGTAGTTGACGAGGAAAGGAGAGCTCTCCTAACAGAGGTAGAAAAGTTAAAAGCAGAAAGGAACAGGCTGTCAAGGGAAATAGGGGAGCTCTTTAAAAAAGGTGAAAGAGAAAAAGCCCTTAAAGCAAAAGCAGAAGTTGAAAGAATTTCAGAAAGAGTAAAAGAGCTTGAAAAAGAGCTAAGAGAAATAGAAGGAAAGTTTCAAAAACTCATACTCTCAATTCCAAACCCTCCCCACCCTTCAGTACCGGTAGGGGAAGACGAAAACG
>JALSNF010000042.1 GCA_026987115.1 Desulfurobacteriaceae bacterium | reverse complement strand
ATTGGAGGTATGACCACGCGAGGATTTGGAAGGTTAAAAGTAAATTTAATTTCTTATAAGGAGGAAAGGAAAGAATGAATAATATAGAAGCCTTAACAATTAGGAAAGCATATGAGATAGTTGATGGAATAAACCGATCTTCAGATAAAAGTAAATTGAAAAATCTAATAGATAAAGCTTTGGGGGTTTTGTCAAGCAATGGAGTTTATGCATATTATGTTTACATACTTTCTCAAAAGTCTAAAGAGGCTGAAAATTTATTTTTAGATGATTTAAAAGACATCTTCAATATAATTGAAACTTACAATCCTTCAAACAGGGAAAACTATTTCCAAAATATTTCCCGAGACATTCACAAGCTCCTATTCCTAAAGCAGCTTTTAGAGAAGACGCTTATTTATGCCAGATATCACGCTAAAGCTCAGAGTGGAGATTAGGTGAAAATGAAGTGGTATAAAGTTGTTTTAAATCAGATTACCCCTGTTCATGTTGGGAAGAGGATTTGGGGAGTTTTGAGCGAGACTGAGGTTTTTATACCTGGGTGGACGGTTGCGGGAGCTTTTACCCATTTATACTTAGTAAGCAAAATTAATAGTACTACAAACGCTGAAGAAGTTTTAAATAAGTTTCAGGTGATAACTAACTTTTATCCGGTTTTAGAAAGTAAAGAAGAAAAAAATAGAAAAGGAAAAGAAAAAAATGGGGAAGGAGAAAAAATTTTATTTCCGCACTTTAATAACGGTAATTTTTACTTAGGAGATTACGATGAAGACGAATTTAGGTATGAGTATATAAAAGCCGACTTTAAAACTGCCGTAGAGCCGATACTCAGGAAGGCTAAAGATAAAAACTTATACGAGTTTGAATACATAGTTCCTAAATTTAAGTGGGTTGGTCTTGTTAGATTGGAAGAGAGTATTAAAAAGGAATTAGAAAGCTTTGAGGAAGTCTTTATAGGTGGAGATGTAAAGTACGGATACGGTAGATTTACCTTTAACATTGAAGAACTAAAGGAGGAAGAGAAAGAGCTGGGGGAGTTTAACCTAAGTTTAGAAGGAGAGGAGGTTAAAATTAAAAATACAAAAGAGCCAATTCGCTGTTTTGTTGAGTTTAAAGGTGCTATCAAAGATAAGATATCTTTAGGAGCTCCCCGCCTTTATGCGAAGTTGAACTTTAGAAGTGGCACTCCCACCGTTGAAAACGCTTACTTCCTTTTGCCTCCGGGCAGTAAGATTAAATATAAAGGCCCTTTCTCCCTTGAATTTGGGATTTTAAAACCTACCTCTTAAGGTAAATTTTGATATATTTCCCCCTTGAAAACTCACCTGGCCAGACTCAAGGAGGGGTGCCGTTTTGGTTCTCCTTGGGGAGGAAGGCCGGGGAGGAAAAACCCTAAAAGGAGGACAGGATGAGCGAAGAGTTAAGGAAGGAAGAAGAAGTAAAAGAGCAACTGCAGGAACAGGAACAGGAGCAGGAAGGAGTAAAGGAGGAAGGCTTTAAGCCAAGGCCTCCAGGACAGAGAATCACTATGAAGGAGCTCCTTGAAGCCGGAGTTCACTTTGGCCACCAGAAAGAGCGGTGGAACCCCAAGATGAAGAAATTCATCTTCACAGAGAGAAACGGCATTCACATTATTGACCTTCAGCAGACCCTAAAGTACTTTGAAAAGGCCTATGACTACATTGCAGACCTCGTTGCAAACGGCGGAACGGTTCTCTTTGTGTGCACCAAAAAGCAGGGACAAGACATAATAAAAGAAGAAGCCGAACGCTGCGGCATGTTCTACGTTAACAAAAGGTGGCTCGGAGGAACCCTTACCAACTTCCAGACCATAAGGAAGTCTGTCTTTAAGCTTAAGATGCTCAAGAAAATGGAGGAAGAGGGCGTTTTAGACCAGCTTCCAAAGAAAGAGGCGATGAAGTTAAGGAGGAAGAAAGAAAAGCTTGAGAAGTACATTGGCGGTATTGAGAACATGAACCGCTTGCCAGATGCCCTCTTTATAGTTGACGTTGTTAGAGAAGAGAACGCCGTAAGGGAAGCAAGGAAGGCAGGTATTCCAATAGTTGCCCTCGTTGACACAAACGCCGACCCAGACCTTATTGACTACCCTATACCTGCAAACGACGACGCAATTAGGGCCATTAAACTCTTAACTTCAAGGATTGCCGACGCCGTTCTTGAAGGGAAGATGAGAAAAGAGGCCCTTAAGCTTGCAGAAGGGGAAGAGGAAGTTGACTTTATTCCAGAAGAGTAAAGGAGGAAGAGATGGCCGAGATAACTACTCAGATGATAAAGGAGTTAAGAGAGAAAACAGGTGCCGGAATCGTTGAGTGTAAGAAGGCTTTAGTTGAAGCCAACGGAGACATGGCCAAGGCCGAGGAGATACTTAGGAAAAAAGGAGCGGCTAAGGCTGCCAAGAAGGCAGAGAGGGCAACTGCTGAAGGAGCGGTTTTTGCCTACATTCACGCCGGAGGAAAGGTAGGAGCTTTAGTTGAGCTTAGCTGTGAGACGGACTTTGTTGCAAGGAACGAGACCTTTAAAGAGCTGGGCCACGAGATAGCCCTTCAGGTTGCCGCAATGGCTCCTGAGTACGTGAGCAGGGAAGAAGTCCCTCAAGAAGTAGTGGAGAAGGAGAAAGAGATTTTAAGGGAGCAGGCCCTTAAGGAAGGTAAGCCTGAAAACATAGTAGAAAGGATAGTTGAAGGGAGGTTAAACAAGTTCTTCTCTGAGAAGTGCCTTTTAGACCAGCCTTGGATTAAAGACGACAGCAAGACTATAAAGGACCTCCTAACAGACTACATAACAAAGCTTGGAGAGAACATTAAAGTTAAGAGATTTGCAAGGTTTGAGGTGGGGAAGTAGCGTCCTTTGCTCCCGCAAGGGCGGGAGCTCTCCCCTTTCGTATAATATCCCTTTGAACTCTAATTAAGAAGGTAGTTATGGCTTTAAAGTACAAAAGGGTTCTTCTTAAACTCAGCGGAGAAGCCCTTCAGGGAGAAAAGAGTTATGGTATAGACCCTGAGTTCCTGCGGAAGCTCGCCAAGGAGATAAAGGAGGTTGCCAACCTAGGAGTTCAAGTTGCGATAGTTATAGGCGGAGGCAATATCTTTAGGGGAGTTTCCGGAGCAACTCAAGGTATGGACAGGGCAACTGCCGACTACATGGGGATGCTGGCTACCGTTATAAACGCCCTTGCCCTTCAAGATGCCCTTGAAAAGGAAGGTCTCCATACGAGGGTTTTAACTGCCATAGAGATGAGGGAGATTGCAGAGCCCTACATAAGGAGAAGGGCTATAAGACACTTGGAAAAGGGAAGGGTCGTTATATTTGGAGCCGGAACTGGAAATCCCTTCTTTACCACCGACACGGCAGCTGCTTTAAGAGCTGCAGAGATTAACGCAGATGTCCTTTTAAAGGCTACAAAGGTTGACGGCATTTACACAGCAGACCCTTTAAAGGATAAAAATGCAAAAAAACTTGACAAATTATCATATAAGGATGTAATTACAAATGGAATAAAGGTTATGGATTCGGCAGCTGTTAGCTTGTGTATGGAGAACAACATACCTATAGTAGTTTTTGATGTCCGCAAGCCTGGTAATTTGAAGAGGGTGGTTTCAGGAGAGGAAGTAGGATCACTTGTTGAAGGAGAGGGACTATGATGCAGGAGCTCTTAAAGGACGCCGAAAAGAGGATGAAGAAGGCCGTTGAGGTTTTAAAAGAGGAATTTAAAGGTCTCAGAACCGGTAGGGCTTCTACCGTTTTAGTTGAGGACATAAAAGTTGACTACTACGGTTCTACCATGACCATTAAGCAGATTGCCCAAATTTCCGTTCCCGAGTCAAACCAGATAGTTATTCAGCCTTGGGACGTTTCCGTTGTTCCCAATGTAGAGAAGGCCGTTAGGGAGTCTGACCTTGGAGTTCAGCCCCAAAGGGACGGGAACGTTATCAGGGTGATATTGCCTCCTTTAACCGAGGAAAGGAGAAAGGAGCTCGTTAGAAAGGCCGGGAAGATGGCCGAGCAGGCGAGGATTGCAATTAGGAACGTTCGCCACGAGGTTATGAAGTCCCTTGAGGCTTTAAAGAAGGAAGGAGGCTACTCTGAAGACGACATAAAGAGGGCAAAGGAGGAGCTCCAGAAGATAACAGACAAGTTCGTGAAGGAAGTTGATTCCCTCCTTAAGGCTAAGGAGGAGGAAATACTTACTATTTAGCGGAGGTAAGAAATGGCACACAAGATTGACCCTGAACTCTGCATTGGATGCGGTGCTTGTGCTTCAGTGTGTCCAACAAACTGCATAAGCCCCACAGACGACGGAAAGTACCACATTAACCCTGACGAGTGTATTGACTGTGGAGCCTGCGTTGAGGTCTGCCCCACTGAGGCTATCTCTGCCCAGTAGCTTAACTTAAGATTAAAGGAGGTAAGAAATGGCACACAAGATTGACCCTGAACTCTGCATCGGATGCGGCGCTTGCGCCGAAGTATGCCCAACAAACTGCATAAGCCCCACAGACGACGGAAAGTACTACATTAACCCTGACGAGTGTATTGACTGTGGAGCCTGCGTTGAGGTCTGCCCCACTGAGGCTATCTCTGCCGAATAACCTTGACGCTAAAAGGAGGCTTCGGCCTCCTTTTTTATACTAAACTCTCAAATGAAACTCCTATCACCTTTGAAACTCCCGGAACTTCCATCGTGATTCCGTAGATAACATCTGCGGCTTCCATCGTAAGTTTATTGTGGGTTATTATGATTACTTGGGTCTCCTCTCCCATCTGTTTTAGTAGTTCTGTAAACCTTAAGGTGTTGGCGTCGTCAAGGGCTGCGTCAACTTCGTCAAGGACTAAAAAGGGAGCAGGCCTTACTTTGTAAAGGGCGTATAAAAACGCTATTGCTGCTAAAGTCCTCTCTCCCCCAGAGAGTAAGTTTATGTTTGAGTGTTTTTTACCGGGAGGTTTTACCTCTATCTCTAACCCGGCCTTTGAGATGTCCTTATCGGTTAGGTAGAGCTTTCCCCTTCCTCCTTCAAATACCCTTTTTACCGTGTTCCTAAAGTGCCTACTTACGGCGTTAAAGGTTTCTAAAAACCTCTTTTCTATCTCCTCTTCAAGCTTCTTTATTGCCTCTTTTAGGTCTTTTATTGAGTTTAGTAGGTCCTTTTCCTGTTCAAGGATGAAGCCGTACCTCTCTTTTACCTTTTCGTACTCTTCAATTGCTAATAGGTTTACGCTTCCTATTCTGTCTATTTTCTCTTTCAGGTTAATAAGTTCTCTCTTTGTCTCCTCCTCTTCCTTTACCCTTTCTGAGAGTTCAAGGGCTTCAGATAAAGATGAGTCAAGCTCAAGGACTCGCTTTATCAGCTCTTCTTCTTTTACCGTAAGTTTTGCAAGTTCAACTTCGGCTTCCTTTAGTTCTGAGGAAACTTTGCTAAGGTCTCCCTTTCTCTGTCTCAAGGCTTCTTCTTTTCCCCTTATTATCTTAAGAAGTTCCCCTCTCCTTTCCTCCTTTTCTTTGAGCTCTTCCCTTATCTCTTCTATGGTCTCGTCAACTCCCCACAGGAGTTTTAGGGAGCTCTCAAGGGCAGACTTTGCCTTTTCAAGGTCTTTCTTTTCCCTTTCTATCCTCTCTTCAATCTGGTTAACCTCTTTTTGAACGCTCTTTAAAGCTCCCTCTTTTGCCCTTACTTTCTCCCTTAAGCCGTTTAGCCTTTCAATTAAAATTCCCTTCTTTGAGGAGACTTTAGACGCTTCCTCCTTTACCTTTTCAATTTCCTTTAAGAGCTCCTTTTCCTTTTTCTCAACCTCCTCTTTTCCCTTTAAAAGCTCCTTTTTCTTCTCCCGGAGCTCCTTTATCTTTTCCTCAAAGAGGGAAAGCCTCCTTGAGAGGGAATCAAGGCTTTCCCTTGCTCTCTTTTCCTTTTCTATTAACTCCCTTTCTCTTTCCTTAACCTCTTTTAGTTTCTCCTCGCTTTCCCTGAGTTTTGACTTTAGCCTGTAAATTTCCTCTTTAACCTTGTCTATCTCGTCTCTCAGGTTTTCCTCTTCCTCTTCAACCTCTCTAAGTTCTTCTAAAACAGGGGCCTTCTCCCTTTCAAGCTCCTTTACTTTTTCTTGAGCTTTAAGGAGCTCCTTTTCCACCTCTTTTAGCTCCTTTTCAAGCTCAAGGATGCCGCTTCCCTTAAACTTCCCTACAAAAGAATACCTCCCCGAAAGGGCGTTAAGGTTTTCGTCAACGAAGAGGGAGTCTGGAAACTCTTTTGCCAACTTAACGGGGTTTTCTGCGTAGTAAACTTTGTAAAGGAGCGTTTTAAGGAGGTTTTCTATTTTGGGCTCTTTAGCCTTTACCTTGTCTATCAACCTTACTGCTCCTTCTATTTCTGGGGTTTCTAAGGGCTTTACTTGGGCTGAGAAGAGGTAAACCCTGCCGTTTCCCTTTATCCTCTCCCCTATCCAGAGGACGCTTTCAAAGTCCTCAACCACTATTCCGGCTCCAAACTGGGAGAGGAAGCTTTCTACGATTCTCTCGTATCCTTCTTCAACCTCTATTAAGGAAATTAAAGGAGCTATGTAGCCTTTTACCTTTCCCTTTTTACCGCTTTCAATTATCTTCTCTTCAAGTTTCCCTACCTTTAGCTGGGAAATTACCCTCTTTATGCTCTCTACCTTTCCTTTCAGTTTAAAGAGCTCTTCTCTCTTTAGGGCAACTTCTGTCTCTATAGATTCAATTTTTTCTTTAATTTCTTCTTTCTCCCTCCTCTTTTGGGAAAGCTCCTCTTGGAGCTCCTTTAACCTGTTTTCTTTCTTTAAGAGCTCTTCCTTTACCCTCTCTATCTGGGAGCTGTAGTATTCCTTTTCCCTCTTTATGTTGTTAAGCTCTTTTGGTATTCTCTCTATTAAAGCTTTTTGGGACTTACCCCTTTCTTCTTCCCTTGCCGTGTCCATTTGTATTTTGTTAATCTGAACTTCAATGGAGGAAATTTTCCTGCTCTTTTTCAGTTTCTCTTCCTCTAACTTCCTTCTCTCTCTTTCAAGCCTCCCTATCTCTTCTTTTAGCTCCTTTTCCCTTTTTTCCGTTTCTCCAAGCTCCTTTAAGAGTTGTTTTTCCTCCTCTTTTAGCTTTTCAACTTCCCTCTTAAGGCTTTCAAGCCTTTTCAGTTTCTCTTCTTTTAGTTCTGAAAGGTTTGAAATTTCTTTGTTTAGCCTCTCTATCTCCTTTTCAAGGAAGTCCCTTTTTACCGATGCTTCCCTCTTTCCTTTTTCAATTTCGTAAAGCTCTTTTGAGAGCTCCTCTATCTCTTTCGTAAGTTTTTCAATTTCTTCCCTTTCCCTTTCAAGGGAGTTTTCAATTTCTGCTACTTCTTTTAAGAGGGAGCTCCTATCTTCCCTTAGGACCTTCAGTTTCCCCTCTAAGGTTGCTTTTCTTTCCCTTAACCTCTTTAGCTGAAAACCTAAAAGTGAAAGTTCAAGCTCTCTTTCTTTTTGGCGGAGCTCTTTAAACTTTTTTGCCCTTTCTGCTTGGCTCTTTAAGCTCCTTAGGTTCTTTGCAACTTCGTCAATTACTCCCCTAACGCTTTCAAGGTTCTTCTCTGCCTCTTCAAGCTCTTTGAGGGTAGCTTCCCTCTTTTCCTTAAAGGGAGTTATCCCTGCGGCCTCCTCTATAAGAGCTCTCCTTTCCGTAGGTTTTAACCTTAAAACCCTGTCAATCTGTCCCTGCTCAAAGAAGGCGTAGTCTTTGTGGCCAAGCCCCAAGTTGGTAAAGAGCTCTTGAATCTCCTTTAACCTTACCTTCCTTCCGTTTATGAAAAACTCGCTTTCTCCCTTGGAGTTTATTCTTCTCTTTACCTCTGTTAGTGAGCTCTTTGCGCTAAAGAGCTCCTGTCCCTCAATAAGGAGACTTACCTCTGCACTCCTTGCAGCCCTTCTCCCCTCTGAGCCTTTAAATATCACGTCCTTTATCGTGTCTGCCCTCATTCCTTTTGCAGAGGTTGTTCCTACTACCCACTTTAAGGCGTCTACTATGTTGCTCTTACCGCACCCGTTTGGTCCTACTATACAGTTGATGCCCTCTGAGAAACTTATCTCTGTTTCGTCTGCAAAGGACTTAAAGCCCTTTAGCTTGAGTTTTCTTATCATTAAGTTCCCTCGCGAAAAAATTTTTTTTTTGTAATATAGCACTACTTCTTTACAGGGAGGAGACTTTGAAAAGGGTTTTACTTACAGGTGCGGCAGGATTTATAGGTTATAAAACTGCAAGGGAGCTCTTAAAGAGGGGATATGAGGTAGTGGGAGTTGACAACTTAAACGATTACTACTCTCCCAAGTTGAAGGAGTACAGGCTTAGCCTTTTAAAGGAAGATGAGGGTTTTAAGTTCTACAAAGTTGACATAGAAAACTTTGAAGCCTTGAGGGTGATTTTTCAGGAGAACGAGTTTTCCGGCGTTATCAACCTTGCCGCAAGGGCCGGAGTAAGGTACAGCATAGAGAACCCGTTTGTCTATTTAACGACCAACGCAAACGGGACTTTAAACCTTTTGGAGCTCTGCAAGGAGTTTAAGGTTAAGAAGTTTGTCCTTGCTTCAACCTCTTCCCTTTACGCAGGCCAGCCTATGCCGTTTAAGGAGGAGCTCTGCGTTAACACTCCTATCTCCCCTTACGCTGCCAGCAAGAAGGCTGCAGAGGTTATGGCCTACACCTACCACTACCTTTACTCCATTGACGTTTCGGTTGTTAGGTACTTTACAGTTTACGGCCCTGCCGGAAGGCCTGACATGTGCATTTACAGGTTTATAAAGTGGATAGACTCTGGAGAGCCTATTGTAGTTTACGGGGACGGAACCCAAAGTAGAGACTTTACCTTTGTTGACGACATAGCTGAGGGGACGGTAAGGGCGTTTGAGAGGGAAACTGGCTACGAGATTATAAACCTAGGGGGAAACAGCCCCCACCAGCTTAAGGAGGTTATCTCTTTAATTGAAGAGTACTTAGGGAAGGAGGCTAAAATCGTTTATAAGCCTTTCCACAAGGCAGACTTAAAGGCTACTTGGGCAGACATAACTAAGGCCAAAGAGCTCTTAGGCTGGGAGCCGAGAGTTTCTCTAAAAGAAGGCCTAAAGAGAACGGTAGAGTGGCACATTGAAAACAGGGAGCTTGTTAACTCTATTCCCCTTCCCTAGTTTTGGGGAGGACTTTCCCTTCCTTAATTAGTATGTAGAGTTTAGTTCCCAAGTACTTGTCGTAGGCTTTTTTCCCTTTAAAGAGCCTTAGGGCTTCTTTTAGGTATTTTTCGTCAATCTCAAGGAGCTTAAATTCTTTTGAAAAGGCCCTTTTTATCTCTTTGGTTATCTCCTGTGGTTTTTTCCCCTTTCTGATTAGGTCAAGTAGCGTAAGGTGGAGCTCCACCATCTTTTTAAGCTCCTCTTCCCTTTTCTCCTTAACCTTTTGGTTTGTTATCTGGGAGAATAGCTCGTCGCTTTTTCCGGTTAAATAGAGGTTAAAGAGCTTGTGGGAAGGTATGTTGTGGAGGTAGGTAAAGGCGTAGTGGGCTTTGTGATACCAAGGAGTTTTAACCTTTACGAAGGTTGGGAAGGGCTCTTTCCTTTTAAAGTCCTTTAAGACGTAGCCTTCAAAGTTTTCCCTCTCTGAGAGCTCCTTTTTTACCTTTTCTAAAGTTGAGACTGTCTTCTTTGGGAGCTTAACTCCCCTCTCTTTTAGCTCCCTTTCAACCTCTTCAAGGAGGTACTTCCCAGTTTCGTTTTCCCTTACTTCCGTTATGTAGAGCTCTTCCTCTTCTTGAGGAACTACGACTTGAAATTCGGGAGACACCAGCTCAAGTATTGGGGTATGTCCCTTTTCAAGGAGCTCCTTTACGAGGGAGTATAGCTTGTCGTTTTTCCTTAGGAGCTCTTCTCCTTTTTGGGTTTGAGGGTTGCTAAAGTCTTTCTGAGTTAGGAGTTTTACTTCTCCGTCAATTAAGACAGGGTGAAGCATTACTCCGTCAAGCTTTTCCCTAAAAAGGAGCTCTCTCCCTTTAAAGTTCTCCTCTCTACTCTCTTCTGTCTCGTTTAGGTTAAAGAACTTGTGGTAGGGCCTTGAGGCTACTTTCCCGGAGCTCTTAAAGAAAGTTATTCCCCTTAACTCCCTCTTTAGGGGAGTATCAAAGACTTTAGGAGAGTTAAACCTGTAGGAGACTTTAATTAGGTCTCCCTCCTCAATTACCTTAAAGAACTTGTTGCCCTCTACTTCGTTTAAGGCCTCTTTAAGCTCTAGTTTCAAGGGAGCTCCTTTAAGGCCTCTTTAAGTTCAATCTTCCCTTCATAAAGGGCTTTTCCTACTATTGCTCCAACTACATTTTTAAGCCGGGACAGTTTAATTAGGTCTTCAAGTTTAGAGACTCCTCCGGACGCTATTACCGGTTTTTTAACGCTTCTTGCAAAGTTCTCTACTTCCTTAAAGTTTGGGCTGGTTAAAGTTCCGTCCCTTGTAATGTCCGTATATACGAAGCCCCAGATGGGCTCTTCTTCAAGTTTCCTTGCAACCTCAACGGCGCTAAATTCTGAAACTTCCAACCACCCTCTCGTTGTAGGCCTTCCTTCTTTTGCGTCTATTCCTACGACGACCTTTCCCGGGAAACTCCTTGCCATTTCCCTAAAGAGGTTTGACTCTTCAACTGCAACGGTTCCCACAACGACCCTGTCAACTCCTATTTTAAAGAGCTCTTCAAGGGCTTTTAGGCTCCTTACTCCCCCTCCAAACTGAACGGGAACCGAGAGCTCTTTGACTATCTCTTTAACCGTTTCAAGGTTTTGGGGAGCTCCCTTTAGAGCTCCGTCTAGGTCAACAACGTGAACTCTCCTTGCTCCTTCCCTTTCCCACCTCTTTGCAACTTCAACTGGGTTTTCAAAGTAAACCTTCTCCTCGTCAAACCTTCCTTGGTAGAGCCTAACGCACTTACCCCCTCTTATGTCAACTGCCGGTATTACTTCAAACATCTTTCCCCCTTAAATTCCCAAAACGTCAAACATGTTGTAAAGTCCCGGCTCTTTATCCACTACCCACTTTGCAGCAGTTAGAGCTCCCCTTGCAAAGGTCTCCCTGCTTGTTGCCCTGTGGGTTAACTCAAGCCTTTCTCCAAGCGTTGCAAAGAAAACCGTGTGCTCTCCCACAACGTCTCCCATCCTTGCAGACAAAATACCTATCTCTTCGGGCTTTCTCTCTCCTGTTATTCCCTTTCTGCCGAAAACTCCTACTTCTTCAAGCTCTTTCCCGAGGTTTTCTGCAACTATCTGGGCAAGCTTAACTGCCGTTCCAGAGGGGGCGTCTTTTTTAAACCTGTGGTGAATCTCAAATATCTCAACATCGTATCCCTTGTCTTTTAACGCCTTGCTAACTTCACTTACCAACTTAAACAAGAGGTTTACTCCTAAGCTCATGTTGGGGGAAAAGACTATGGGCACTTCCCTTGAGGCTTTCTCTATCTCCTTGAGCTCCTCTTTTTCAAAACCGGTCGTTCCTATAACTAAGGGAACTTTGAGCTCAACTGCCTCTTTTAAAAGGCTTAAGGTCCCTTGGGGAGTTGTAAAGTCAATCACTACTTGGGGCTTTTCTTCCATCTCTTTAATTGAGGAGTAAAACCTTACGCCTTTTTCAAACTCTCTTCCTATCTCTTTGCTGTCTGGTCTTTCTGTTAGACCTATTAGTTTAAAGTCTTTGTCTTCAAGGGCAAGCCTTGCAATCAAGCTTCCCATTCTCCCTTTTCCACCTGCAACTGCCAGCTTTACCATTACCTTAACCTCTTTTTCTGTTTTATCTCAAACCACTTAACTATTCCGTAAACTACGCCGAGAATGAAGATGAGAGCTCCAATCCCCAGCTTAAACTCTATGGGCTTCCCGTGTTCAAGGGAAACTACTAAGGCTTCCCTGATGGTTGCAGCCAAGGCCACGCTTACAAAGGCGCTTACTGCGAGCTCTCCTCCCAGCATGAACTTTATTTCGCTGTTAAGGAGCTCTAGGACTGTCCAGAGTATAAGGAGGTCTCCCATTGCTGCTATTAGACTGTGGGCAAGGTCTCCGTGGAAGAAGTGGACCACGTCCTTTACGAAAAGGGCTATTACGAAAAGCGCTAAGAACATAAGGCCAATGAGTATTGCAATGTCCATAAAAACTGCAAACCTCTTGCTAAAGGCAATTGCAAACCTCTCAGTCCTTCCTGCCTCAAGGAAGGTCTTCATTTCAGCGTCAACGTAGTATGAGATTAAAACGTCCTCGTTAAGGGCAATTATCTTCCTAAGTGAGCGGGTTAGGTCCTCCATCCTGTCAAAGAGCTCTTCTATTACGAACCTTTCAAGGGTTTCCAAGTTCTGAGGGTCGCAGAACTTCTCCTGTTCCCTCTGGTATTCCTTGAAAAAGGAGAGTCCGTGCTTTTTAAAGTACTCTGAAACTCTCCTGGTGCAGAAGCGGCTTACAAAGTTCATTGCAACTATTATGTAGTGAGGGGGGATTCCCTCTTCCACGTGAACTTTCGCTATCTTTAACAGGTAAAGGAGGTACTCTGAGTCGTACTTGCCTGAAAAGAGCTTAGCGTACCAGTCTTTTATTGTCTCCTTTAACCTCTGGAGTTTCTCTTCCGGTATGTAATCTTTTATGTCTGGGAACTTCATAAGGTTGTCGTAGAAAGCCTCTGCAAACTCTTCTTTGTAGGGAATGAGAATTTGACCGAGGAACATAAGGTTTTTAATATCCTTTTCCCTTATCTCAAAATAGAGGAGAAGCCTTTCTAAGTCTCTGTAGTCAAGTCCTGAAGCTAGTGCCATTTTATATTACTCCGTATTCTTTTAAGGTCTTCCTTATAACTTCCTCTTTTTCTGGAGTTGTTGGGCAAAGGGGCAGCCTAAACTCCTTTTCCATTCTCCCCATCATTGAGAGTGCGGTTTTTACCGGGATGGGGTTTGTGTCTATGAAGAGGACTTTTGATAGGTCGTAGAGCTCCCTGTGAATCTCTGAGGCCTCCTCCCACCTTCCCTCTTTAAAGGCCCTGTACATCTTAACCATTTTCTCTGGAACCACATTTGCCGTAACGGATATCACCCCCTTTGCTCCTACCGTTAAGAGGGGGAAGAAGGTAAGGTCGTCTCCCGAGAGTACCTCTATTTTTCCTTTTGTTAAGTTGATAATCTCGGTTGCAACGCTCGTGCTCCCCGTTGCCTCTTTAACCGCTACTATGTTGTCTATCTCTGACAGCCTTGCTACCGTTTCAGGGAGCATGTTTACCCCTGTTCTACTTGGAACGTTGTATAAAACTATTGGGATGGGAACTGCCTCTGCAACGGCTTTAAAGTGAAGGTAAAGGCCTTCTTGGTTGGGCTTGTTGTAGTATGGGGTTATTAAGAGAGCTCCGTCTGCCCCTGCCCTGTAGGCAAACTTTGTAAGTTCAATTGCCTCTTTCGTTGAGTTTGAGCCTGTTCCTGCTACTACCTTTACTTTTCCCTTAGCCTCTTCAATGGTTAAGGCGATAACCTCTTCGTGCTCTTTGTAAGATAAGGTAGCACTTTCTCCGGTAGTCCCGCAGGGAACTATCCCGTCAACCCCACTCTCTATGAGGAAGTTTACGTGCTCTTTGAGAGCTCTTTTATCAACTTCCCCTCCCTTAAAAGGAGTAGGTATTGCAACATATATGCCTTCAAACATCCTTCCTCCAACTTTTTTTAAAAAGGAGCTTTCCCAAGTATAATTGCTAATCGTTATTTTATCTTTTTGGAGGCCCTCTATGGAGAGGTGGAAAGGAGTAATTAACGAGTTTAGGGAGTTTCTGCCGGTTTCAGATAAGACCCCCGTAATAACCCTCCTTGAAGGGAACACTCCCTTAATAAAGGCAGACAACTTGGCAAAGGAGATAAAGGAGGGTATAGAGCTCTATTTAAAGTTTGAAGGCCTCAACCCTACGGGCTCCTTTAAGGACAGGGGAATGACTGTGGCCGTTTCAAAGGCCGTTGAGGAAGGGGCAAGGGCCGTTATATGTGCCTCTACCGGCAACACCTCCGCTTCAGCAGCCGCTTACGCTGCCAAGGCCGGGTTAAAGGCGGTCGTCCTCATACCTGAGGGGAAAATTGCCCTTGGAAAACTCTCCCAAGCCGTTATGTACGGAGCAGAAGTTATCCAGATAAAGGGCAACTTTGACGATGCTTTAAACATCGTTAGGGAGATAGGAAGGGAATACCCGATTACTATAGTTAACTCAATAAACCCTTACAGGCTCCAAGGCCAAAAAACTGCCGCCTTTGAGGTCTGCCTGCAACTTGGGAGAGCTCCAGACTACCACTTTATCCCAGTTGGGAACGCCGGGAACATAACCGCCTACTGGATGGGATATAAAGAGTTTTACCAAGCCGGTAAAGTTGACTTACTTCCCAAGATGTGCGGTTGGCAGGCTGAAGGGGCAGCTCCGATAGTTTTGGGCCACCCTGTTAAAAACCCTGAGACTATTGCAACTGCAATAAGGATAGGCAACCCCGCAAGCTGGGAGGGAGCGGTTAACGCTGCTAAGGAGTCTGGAGGCTTTATAGACATGGTTAGCGACGAAGAGATACTTGAAGCTTACAGACTGGTTGCCAGAACCGAAGGTATATTCTGCGAACCTGCTTCTGCCGCTTCAATTGCAGGAGTTATAAAGAGCGTGAGAGAAAAAGATATGTTTGAAAGGGGAGACGTTATAGTCTGCACTTTAACGGGCCACGGCCTTAAAGACCCTGACACTGCTATGATGACGGGAGTTAAGCCTACTACCCTCCCGGCAGAAAAGGAAGAGATAGTAAAGTTTTTAGGGTTTTAACATGAGGTTGTCAGAAATTCCAGAAGGTTTTAAGACCTTACTTCCAAAAGAGGTAAAGGAAAGGGAAAAGTTAGTTGGTAAGCTTAAGGATGTTGTTGAAAGGTGGGGATATGAGCCGATACTTCCCCCTACGATTGAGTTCTTGGGGCTCTTTAAGGCAGTTGACGAAAGGTTTGAGGAACTCTCTTTTAAGCTCATAGACAGGAAGACGGGAAGGCTCTTAGCCGTTAGGCCAGACTTTACCCCTCAAGTTGCTAGGATAGTCTCCTCCTCCTTTAAAGACGACGAACCTCCCTTTAGGTTCTACTACGCGGGGAGCGTTTTTAGAGAGTGGGGAGGGAGTAGGGAGCTCTCCCAGTTTGGTTTTGAACTTATAGGCGTAAAAGAGGTTGAAGCCGACGCGGAAGTTATAGCCGTTATTGCCAACATCCTTTCAGAGCTAAAAGTAAAGAATTTCCAAATAGACATAGGCCATTCTCAATTTCTTGAAGGTGCTTTAAAGGAACTTTCCTTGGCCGATAGGGAAGAAGTAGTTAAACTCCTTAATCAGAAAGATTTCTCCGGAATAGAGTTCTACTGTGAAGAGAGGGGAATAGAGGGAGAAAGGAGAGAGAAGCTCCTTAAGCTGTTAGAGCTTTACGGGAAGGAAGAGGTGCTCTTTAAGGCGGGGGAGCTCTTTAAAAACGAACTCTCACAGAAAGCCCTTTCGGAGCTCCTTTCAGTTTACCGCATCTTAAAGAGCTACGGCTTTGAAGAAAACGTTATATTTGACCTTTCGGAAAAGAGGGGAATGGACTACCACAAGGGGATAACTTATGAAGTTTTCCACCCTCTCCTTGGGAGCTCTTTAGGCATCGGAGGGAGATATGACGAACTTCTTAAAAAATTCAGTAGGGAACTTCCGGCAACGGGGATAACCTTAAACCTTGACTCTCTGGCAGAGCTCCTTGAAAAGAAAGGGTACAGTCAGGATTTAGATAAAAAGGACTTTTACATAATAGACCTGAAAGAAGACAAAACCATAGCCTACCTGCTTGCGAAAGAGTTAAGGAGCAGGGGATATAAAACTGCAAGGGACATACTGAAGAGGGACTACGAGAGCTCCGTTGAGATTGCCTTTAAGAAAGGCTTTAAGTTCGTAGTCGTTTTAAACAGAGAAGAGAGTCCCAGGAACTTAATTTACACCTCTCCTGAAAGCTCTTTCCCTGTGGTTGGAGACCCTTTAAAAGGCGTTCTCTCCCTTTTAGAAGGAAAGCGTTGAAAGGAATACCTTAACCTACTATACTTTGGCTTGCAGTAATTTAGGAGGAACTAAATGGCTACGGTTGCCGTTGTTGGAACCCAGTGGGGAGACGAAGGTAAAGGAAAGATAGTTGACATACTCAGCCAGAACGCAGATTACATAGTAAGGTTTCAAGGAGGGAATAACGCAGGCCACACTGTAGTTATAGACGGCAACAAGTACATACTTCACCTTCTCCCTTCCGGGATACTCCACGAGGGGAAAAAGTGCCTTTTGGGAAACGGAATGGTTATAGACCTTGAAGGCCTCCTAAACGAAATTGAGTTTATGAAGAGGGTAGGAGTTAAACTTGAAGGTAGGCTCTTTGTAAGTGAGAGGGCGCACCTTATTTTCCCTTATCACAAAGAGCTTGACGCCGCTTCAGAGAGGCTAAAAGGAGACGGGAAGGTAGGGACTACCTTAAAAGGGATAGGACCTGCCTACAAGGATAAGGCAGGAAGGGTAGGGATAAGGATTGCAGACTTAGAAGACCCCGAAGAGTTTAAGGAAAAGCTTAAGTGGAACGTTAGGGAAAAGGAGCTTACCTTAAAATATGTTTACAATTACCCTGTCTCCTTTAGCGTTGACAAGATTTACTCTACGACTTTAAAGCTTTATGAAAAGGTGAAGGACTTTGTCTGCGACACCGTTTCCCTTTTAAACAGGGAGATAGATTTAGGTAAGAAGGTCCTCTTTGAAGGAGCACAGGCAACCCTTCTAGACATAGATGTTGGAACTTATCCTTTTGTTACCTCCTCAAACTCCTCAGCTTTAGGTATAGCCTCCGGTAGCGGAGTAAGTCCCAAAAAAGTTGAAAAAGTTTACGGAATAGCAAAGGCTTACACTACCAGAGTTGGAAGCGGCCCCTTCCCTACAGAGTTAAAGGACAAGGTAGGGGAGCTCCTAAGGGCAAGGGGGCACGAGTTTGGTTCAACTACAGGAAGGCCCAGAAGGTGCGGTTGGTTAGACCTTTTTGCACTTAAGTTCTCTGTTATGGTAAACGACCTTGACGGACTCGTTATTACGAAACTTGACGTTCTTGACGCCTTTGACCAGATAAAGGTCTGCGTAGGCTACGAGGTTAACGGGGAGCTCTTAGAAAACTTCCCTTCTACCGCTAAGGAGCTTGAGAGGGTAAGGCCCGTTTATGAAACCCTTCCGGGCTGGAGAAAGGAAACTACAAAAGTTAAGAGCTTGAAAGACCTTCCTCCTGAAGCTAAGAACTTCTTAAGGTTTATAGAAGACTACTTGGGAGTTCCCATATACATGGTCTCAACTGGCCCTCAAAGGGACGAAACTATAGAGATTAAGAGCCTCTGGTAATCTCTTCAAGGTATTCCTTTAGGAGTATGGCGGCGGCTACGTCGTCAAGCTCCTTTCTCTCTTTCCCTAAGCTCCTTAAAAGCTCCTTTGCCTCTTCCGTTGTAAATGACTCATCACGGAAAACGATGTTTACCTCCTTTCCAACTTCTTTTAAAAACTCTTTAAACTTCCCGCTGAACTTCTCAATTTTCTCTGCCATTAAGCTTTTCTTCCCTTCCTTATCTAAGGGAAGGCCTATGACTACTTCCTTAACCTCCTTTTCTTCTACTATTTTTAAGAGCTCTTTAAAAGTTTCCCTGTTGCTCTTCCTGTAAATTACCTTGTAGGGGTAAGCCGTCAGGTTGAGAGGGTCTGAAAGGGCTACCCCTATCTTCTTAAAGCCTACGTCAAGGGCCATTATTCTCAAAGCTACCCCCTTGAAGTTGCAACTACTACCTTAACTTTGTCTCCGTCCCTTAAGAGCTCGTCATCACAAAGGAGCTCCCCCTCCTTTACAACTACTGCAGTTTCGGGAAAGAGACTTAAAAGCTCAAGGAGTTTTTCAACTCTTATCCCTTTTCCCTTAAACTCAACCTCCCTTTCTTTCCCGTCAATTTCAACTAAAATTTTCCCCAAACTTACCTCCTTAAGGAGCTCTTAGGATGAAAATATACCTTGACGACCTAAGGGAGCCACCGCCGGGACATCTCCTTGTAAAGAGAGTAGATAGGTTAAAGGAAATTGTAAAGGAAAAAGGGCAGGACATTAAAGTTTTAGACCTTGATAACTACTTGGGCGATTACTCCAAGTTCGGGGGAAACGGTATAGACTTTGTTCTGTGGCTGGAAGAGGCAGTTTATACTGGGGAAGTTAAGCTTAACCCTGATGTTAAAATAGTTAGCCACTCAAGTGACCCTACAATGAGGGACGCTATTGAAGAGGTGGGAGAGAGGATAAAAGCCTATTTAAGGAGTAAGAGATGAAGCTAAGCAGGGAAGAGGTTCTCCACATTGCACACCTGGCAAGAATTGAGCTTAAAGAAGAGGAAGTTGAGAAGTTCCGCTCTCAGCTTTCTGAAATCTTAACTTTTGTTGAGAAGTTAAACGAGCTTGATACTGAAGGGATTGACCCTAAGTTTAGCGTTATCCCTCCGGAAAACGTTTTAAGGGAAGACATTCCGGGTCTTTCCCTTCCCAGAGAGAAGGTCTTTATGAACGCACCTGAAACTGACGGTGAGTACTTTATAGTTCCCAAAGTGGTGAAGAAATAGGAGGTTAAAATGGAGCTTTTAAATAAGAGCTTAAGAGAGCTTCACCGTCTTATAAAAAAGAAGGAGGTAAAACCTTCTGAGGTTTTAAGGGAGCTCCTAAATAGGATTGACGAGACAGAAGATAAGCTTAACGCCTACATTACCGTTTCAAGAGAGAAGGCAGAAAAGAAGGCCAAACTTGCAGATGAGGAGCTCGTTAAACTCTCTGAGGATGAGGTTCCGGAGCTCTTTGGTATTCCCCTTTCTATAAAGGACAACATAAACGTTGAAAACGTTAGGATGACCTGTGGCTCAAAAATCCTGAAGGACTTTGTCTCCCCTTACGACGCAACGGTAATAAAGAGGTTAAGGGGTAAAGGTGCGATTTTCGTAGGTAAGAACAACCTAGACGAGTTTGCAATGGGCTCCTCAACTGAAACCTCCTTTTTCGGCCCTACCAGGAACCCTTGGGACTTAGAGAGAGTTCCGGGTGGTTCTTCAGGGGGAAGTGCTGCTTCCGTTTCTGCCCGCTCTGCCATTGCGTCTCTCGGTTCAGATACTGGGGGCTCTATTAGACAGCCTGCCTCCTTTTGCGGAGTTGTAGGGCTAAAGCCGACCTACGGTAGGGTTTCAAGGTACGGTTTAACCGCCTTTGCCTCCTCCTTAGACCAGATAGGCCCTATAACTAAAAGCGTAGAGGATGCAGCTTACTTACTAAACGTAATAGCAGGACAGGACTCTAAGGACGCAACTTCTGCTAAAGTTCCCGTTCCCAACTTCCTTGAAGCCTTAAACGGAGAGGTTAAAGGTCTAAAGGCAGGTCTTCCAAGAGAGTACTTTGTTGAGGGAGTGGAGCCTGAAGTTAAAGAGGCCGTCTTAAACGCAGTTAAGGAGCTTGAAAAGTTAGGAGTTGAAGTGGTTGAAGTATCACTTCCAAATACAAAGTACGCCGTTGAGACCTACTACATAATAGCCCCTGCCGAGGCCTCTTCTAACTTGGGAAGGTTTGACGGGGTAAGATATACCTACAGGGCTAAGGACTACAAAGACCTAATAGATATGTACAAGAAAACCAGAGCAGAGGGTTTTGGAGACGAGGTAAAGAGAAGGATAATGATAGGAACCTACACCTTAAGTGCAGGTTATTACGACGCTTACTACCTAAAAGCTCAAAAGGTAAGAACTCTTATATACCAAGGTTTTCAGAGTGTTTTTAAAGAGGTTGACTTCCTTATTACTCCCGTTTCCCCTGAAACTGCCTTTAAGATAGGGGAAAAGAGCTCTGACCCTATAAAGATGTACCTTTCCGATATCTTTACAATTGCCGTGAACTTGGCAGGACTTCCTGCTATCTCCGTTCCCTGTGGCTTTGACTCTAAGGGACTTCCAATAGGCCTTCAAGTTATAGGAAAGGCCTTTGACGAGGAAACGGTTCTAAAGGTTGCAGACGCGGTAGAAAAGAGCCTTTCTTTAAGCCTTATTCCTTCGGTTTAACTAAAATAAAAAAGGCCCCGATTAAAACGGGGCCTTAATCTAATTTCCTACTTTCCCTATTTCTTTTCTTCCTCTTGGCAGTACTTCCAGCTAACTTTCCTATACTCTTTCCTTCCCGTTCCTGCAGGTATTAACCTTCCGATTATCACGTTTTCTTTAAGTCCTTTTAGGTAGTCCCTCTTGCCTGCAATTGCAGCTTCAGAGAGGACCCTTGTTGTCTCTTGGAAGGAGGCTGCAGAGATGAAAGATGGGGTTGAGAGGGCAGCCTTTGTTATACCTGTTAGAAGGGGTCTTGCCTTTGGAGGCCTTTTACCCTCTTTAAACAGTTTCTCTCTAACCTTTTCAAACTCTTCCCTGTCAACAACTTCCTCTACAAGGTAGCTAGAGTCTCCAGAGTCTTCAATTCTTACTTTAGAGAGCATCTTCTTAATTATCACTTCAAAGTGCTTGTCGTTAATGTCAACCCCTTGAGCTCTGTAAACAGATTGGATTTCGTCTAGTAAGAACCTTGCTACTGCCCTTTCTCCTAAGATGTTGAGTATGTCGTGAGGGTTTAGCTGACCGTCTGTTAAGGGCTCTCCGGCTTTTACAAAGTCTCCCGTCCTTACGTAGATGTACTTACCCTTTGGAACCTCGTACTCCCTTTTCACTCCAGTTTCAGGGTCAACTATCGTGATTATTATCTTGTTCTTCTCGGTGGCAACGTGGACTTTACCGCTTATCTCTGCAAGTATTGCAGCGTCTTTCGGCCTCCTTGCTTCAAAGAGTTCAGCAACCCTTGGGAGACCTCCTGTAATGTCCTTGGTTCCTCCAATTTTTCTTGGGAGCCTTGCAAGCTGAGCTCCTACCTTAACCTCCTCTCCCTCTTTAACCATTATCCTTGCTTCAACAGGGAGAGGGTAGAAGTCTATTACTTCTCCTTCTTCGTTTAGGAGCTCTATCGTAGGTTCGTAAGGTAGGGTCCTGTATTCAAGTATTACAGGCTCCGTTTCAGAGATTGTTATTCCGGGTATTATGTCTTTGAACCTTACCTTACCGCTTCTTAGAGCAAGTATAGGAATTGCGTGGGGGTCCCACTCTGCCAATATCTGTCCTTTCTTTACCTCTTGACCGTCTTTAACTTTTAGTACTGCGGCGTAAGGGATGTCGTACCTTTCAAGGTGTTTACCTGTTTTCGGGTCAACAACGGCGATTTTCCCTGCCCTGTTTATTACTATTACTCTTCCCTTTTCGTCGGTAATTGTGTTGGCGTTAAATACCTTAACTACCCCGTCGTGCTTGGCTCTGTATTCAGATGCTTCAGCCCCCCTCATAGCGATACCGCCAATGTGGAAGGTCCTCATAGTCAGCTGAGTACCGGGCTCGCCGATTGACTGGGCAGCAACTATACCTATTGCCTCTCCAAGCTGAACAGGCCTTTGTCTTGCTAGGTCTCTGCCGTAGCACTTTGAGCAGACTCCAAAGGGAGCTCTACAGGTAAGAATTGAGCGAACCTTTACCTTGTCAATTCCCAAGTCTTCTATTCTCTGAGCAACTTCTTCTGTTATTTCTTCGTCTTTCTTAACTAGGACTTCTCCGGTTATCGGGTCAACCACGTCTTCAGCTGCGTAGCGTCCTGCAATTCTCTTTGCAAGGGGTATTACTATCTCCCCTGCTTCCATAAGAGCAGATACTTCTATTCCGTCTTCGCACCCACAGTCTTCCATCGTAATTATTACATCTTGGGCTACGTCTGCAAGCCTTCTCGTTAGGTATCCTGCGTCTGCAGTTTTGAGAGCCGTATCTGCAAGACCTTTCCTTGCTCCGTGGGTTGAGATAAAGTACTCAAGGACCGTTAGACCTTCGCGGAAGTTAGAGATAATCGGGGTCTCAATAATCTCTCCTGAAGGTTTAGCCATAAGTCCTCTCATACCTGCAAGCTGGCGAATCTGGGTCTGGCTACCGCGGGCACCGGAGGCAAGCATCATGTAAACTGGATTAAAGGTCCCGTCGTTGGGGAGCCTTCCCCTTGAGTCAATGTCGTGGCTCTTCATGTACTCCATCATGTCCCTTGTAAGCTGCTCCGTGACCCTTGTCCATATGTCAACTATCTTGTTGTACCTCTCGTCCCTTGACAGAAGGCCGTTTTTGTAGCCCTCCTCAATTTCAACTATTTCTCTTTTAGCCTTCTCTATTAGCTCTTTCTTGGTTGGGGGTATGTGGAGGTCGTTAATTCCAATTGAGAGTCCTCCAACGGTAGCTTGGATGAACCCTGCCTCCTTTAACCTGTCTAGCATGTCTATTGTTGTTTCGTTCCCTAGTTTCTTGTGAACGTCTGCAATTAGGGCTGCAACTTCCTTTTTAACCATTACTTTGTTAACGAAGGGGTAGTTTTCGGGAAGTAAAGTGTTGAACTTAACCCTTCCTACGGTGGTAGTTATTATCTCCTCTTTGCCGCTTTCTGTTTTGTTGGGAGGCAGTTTTACCTTTATCCTTGCGTGGAGCTCTACCTCTCCAAGCTCCAGCGCTTTTAAAACTTCGTCAAAGTCCTTAAATACTTTTCCTTCTCCCTTTGCTCCGGGCTTTTCAAGTGTCATGTAGTAAAGGCCTAAAACCATGTCCTGAGACGGAACTGCAAGGGGTTTGCCGTGGGCAGGGGAGAGGATGTTCTGGGTAGAGAGCATTAGGGTATATGCTTCAAGTTGAGCTTCCAAGGAAAGTGGAACGTGAACTGCCATCTGGTCGCCGTCAAAGTCTGCGTTGAAGGCAGTACACACAAGGGGGTGGAGCTGTATAGCTTTACCTTCAACTAAAACCGGTTCAAATGCTTGAATTGATACCCTGTGAAGGGTTGGAGCCCTGTTTAAAAGAACCGGATGCTCCTTAATTACCTCTTCAAGACACTCCCAAACTTCCGGCTCCTGCCTTTCAACCATCTTCTTGGCAAGTTTAAGTGTATTTGCATAACCTTTCTCCTCAAGCCTCCTATACACGAAGGGCTTAAAGAGCTCAAGTGCCATAATCTTTGGAAGTCCACACTGGTGCATCTTAAGCTCGGGGCCTACCACTATTACTGCACGGCCAGAGTAGTCAACCCTCTTTCCAAGGAGGTTTTGCCTGAACCTTCCCTGCTTACCCCTTAAGACGTCAGAAAGGGACTTTAGAGGATGCCCCTTTGAGGACTTAACGGGCCTCCCTCTCCTTCCATTGTCTATTAAGGTATCAACGGCTTCCTGAAGCATTCTCATTTCGTTCCTTACGATAATCTCGGGAGCGTCAAGCTCAAGAAGCCTCTTTAAACGGTTGTTCCTGTTTATTACTCTTCTGTAAAGGTCGTTTAAGTCAGAAGTTGCAAACCTCCCTCCTTCAAGGGGAACAAGGGGACGCAGTTCCGGAGGCAATACAGGTAAGACCTCTAAGACCATCCACTCAGGTTTATTATTAGAGTTAAGGAAGGACTCAACTATCTTTAGCCTGCGAACGAGCTTTTTAAGTTTCGCTTCTGTTGTGTCTTTCCTTGTAGCCCTTCTAATTTCCTCTTTAACTAGCTCTTTACTCTGTATTTTCCCCTGCTCTACTAAGAAGTCAACGTACCAGTCTAAGGCCTTTCCTCCCTTTTCTACTTCAATGTTAAACTTCTCTTTGAGCTTCTTGTAGTCTGTGTAGTCTATTATCTGCCCCTTTTCTAGGCCAGAGTCTCCAGGCTCAACTACGACTACAAGTACGTTCTTGACTATCCCTATAATCGTATCTTCGGAAAGACCAGTGTAGTAAGAGAGTGTGTCCACCGCTGCCTTAAAGACGTTGGGGAGTTTCTTTTGAAGGTCTGCGTTAATTGAGGAAATCTCCCCAGAGTACATCCTGATTTCTTCCCTTAAGTCCTCGGCAAGCTCTTCTAAGTCAACTCTCTTTAGGGCTTCTTTTATGCCTGCTGCTCCTATTCCTACTTCAAAGGCGTCCTCCCCAAGCTCTTCTACCTTTTCCCTGTACTCTTCCTCGGTTAAAAGCTGAAACTTCTCAAGTCCTGTTTCTTCCTCGTCTCCCGGGTCTAAAACTATGTAGCTTTCAAAGTAAACTACCCTTTCTACTTCTCTCACAGAGAGACCTAAGAGAGCTCCTATCTTGCTTGGAACTGACTTTATGTACCATATGTGGGTGCAGGGAGCGGCAAGCTCAATGTGTCCAAACCTTCTTCTCCTTTCCTTTGAGAGTGTTACCTCAACGCCGCACCTGTCGCATATTACTCCTGCATATTTAGACCCTTTATACTTACCGCAGAGACACTCCCAGTCTCTAATTGGCCCGAAAATCCTTGCACAGAAAAGACCGTCCTTTTCAGGTTTTAACGTTCTATAGTTAAGGGTCTCAGGGAGTTTAACCTCTCCGTGAGACCAGCTCCTTATCTTTTCAGGTGAGGCAAGCCCGATTTCAACGGCATCAAAATCAAAAGTTTTAGGCTCTTCAGAGAAGACGATTTCCTTTTTGCTCACTTTAGGCTCCTCCTAAAGGGTTTGAAGGGGGAGAGACTCCCCCAGGTTTTTAGTTTTCGCTCTCTTCCTCTTCAACCTCTTTTATGAACTTAACGTCAAGGGCAAGAGCTTTAAGCTCTCTAACTAGAACGTTAAAAGATTCTGGAAGGCTTGGCTCAAAGGAGTACTTACCTTTAACTATTGCCTCGTAAACCCTTGAACGGCCCTCTACGTCGTCAGACTTAACTGTCAGCATCTCTTGGAGGGTATAGGCAGCACCGTAAGCTTCAAGTGCCCATACCTCCATCTCTCCAAACCTTTGACCTCCAAACTGAGCTTTACCCCCTAAAGGCTGTTGGGTGATGAGGGAGTAGGGGCCTGTTGAACGGGCGTGTATTTTGTCGTCTGCAAGGTGGATGAGCTTGAGCATGTACATATATCCAACGGTTACGTCTTGGTCAAAGGGCTCTCCAGTTAAACCGTCGTAAAGGGTCAACTGGCCAGTTTCGGGAAGTCCTGCCCTTTTTAAGAGGGCTTTAATTTCCTCCTCTTTGGCTCCGTTAAATATCGGAGACTCAAACCTTATACCTTTTGAAAGCTTCTTAGCAACTTCCCTTAACTCCTCATCTGATAAGGAGTCTATTAGCTTGCTTATCCTCTCGTCGTTGTAGATTGCCTTTATCTCTTCCCTTACCTTGTCAAGGCCTGCCTTTAAGAGCTCCTCTATCCTCTTACCGAGCTCTTTGGCCGCCAAGCCTAAGTGGACTTCAAGAATCTGTCCAACGTTCATACGGGAGGGAACGCCGAGGGGGTTAAGGACTATATCAACGGGAGTTCCATCTTCCAAGAAAGGCATGTCCTCAACAGGTCTAATCTGGGATATTACGCCCTTGTTTCCGTGGCGGCCGGACATCTTATCACCGATTGTTAGCTTCCTCTTTGTTGCAATGAATACCTTAACCTTCTTGTTGACCCCTGCAGGGAGGTCGTGTCCCATTTCAATGGCAGCCTTTTTCTCCTCGTAGATGTTCTCAACTAAAGCTATCTTATCAACGGCTTTAATCCTTATCTTCTTAAGCTCTTCTACTGTCTTTTCATCGTCAATTATTGATGGTTTCCTGAGAGCAAAGAAGACCAGTTCGTTAACCTTATCTTCGGTAATCTCCTCTCCTGCTGAGATTATTAAGTTCCCAGCTCCATCATAAACGTCTTCTTTAACCTTTTTGCCGATTATTACTTCTGCGGCTTTCCTGTCTCTATCCTTCTTGATTAGGCTTATCTCTTCCTGCTTCTCCCTCTCAAGTTTTGCCTTTTCTTCAGCCTCTATAAGCTGAGTTCTCGGGTCTTTCTTTTCCCCCTTCCTTGAGAGAATCTTAACGTCAATTACTACTCCTTCAACTCCGTGGGGAACTCTTAAAGAGGTGTCTTTAACGCTCTTGGCTTTTTCCCCGAAGATTGCTTGAAGGAGCTTCTCCTCAGGGCTTAATACCTGCTCTCCCTTAGGAGTAACCTTTCCAACTAAGATGTCTCCGGGCTTAACGTAGGTTCCGATTCTGACTATTCCTGACTCGTCAAGGTCTTTAAGGGCGTATTCCGGGACGTTTGGTATGTCCCTGGTTATCTCTTCTCTACCTAGCTTCGTTTCAACTGCTTCACACTCAAACTCTTGAATGTGGATTGAAGTATATACGTCGTCTTTTAAGAGCCTTTCACTTACAAGTATTGCGTCTTCAAAGTTGTAGCCTCTCCAAGGCATAAACGCTACCAATACGTTCTTACCTAAGGCCAGCTCCCCGTTTTCCATAGAGGGACCGTCGGCTATTATCTGGCCCTTTTTAACTCTCTGTCCTTTCTTTACTATCGGCCTTTGGTTTATGCAGGTCTTCTGGTTTGACTTCTGGAACTTCTTAAGGTTGTACACGTCAAATCCAGTATCTACGGAGATTCCCCCTTCTTCTATCTCTTCTGGGTCAACTTTAATTATTATCTTGTCAGCAGTTACGCTCTCTACAACTCCGGAACGCTTTGCAACTACGGCGGCTCTACTGTAAAGGGCAACCTCTTTCTCCATTCCAGTAGCTACAAAGGGCGCCTCTGTCTTTATAAGTGGAACGGCTTGACGCTGCATGTTTGAACCCATAAGGGCCCTGTTTGCGTCGTCGTGCTCAAGGAAAGGTATTAGTGAGGAGGAGACAGAGAAGACCTGCTTTGGTGAAACGTCCATAAATTGAACTTCCTCTCTTTTGACGAGCTTAAACTCGGCCTTGTGGCGGGCCATTACCGTATCTGCGGTAATGTAGCCGTTTTCGTCAACTGGAGCGTTTGCCTGAGCTATTACGTAGTTCTCTTCTTCGTCTGCCGTCATATAGACTATCTCGTCTGTAACTTTGCCGTTTACCACCTTCCTGTAAGGGGTTTCTAAGAATCCTAACCAGTTAATCCTTCCGTATGTGGTTAATGAGTTTATAAGACCTATGTTCTGCCCTTCGGGAGTTTCTATTGGGCAGATTCTACCGTAGTGGGACGGGTGAACGTCCCTTACTTCAAATCCTGCCCTTTCCCTGGTTAGTCCTCCGGGGCCGAGGGCAGAGAGCCTCCTTTTGTGGGTAGTCTCTGCTAGGGGGTTGGTCTGGTCCATAAACTGGCAAAGGGAAGTTAAGGTGAAGAACTCTCTTAAGGGGTTAAGGGCTGTTCTTGGATTTATTAGGTCTTGGGGCATTACAGAGTCAATGTCTGCAACTGCAAGCTTTTCCTTTACCGCCTTTTCAAGTTTAAAGAGACCTGACTTAAAGGCTATCTCTGCTAACTCTCCAACCCCTCTTACTCTCCTGTTTCCTAAGTGGTCTATGTCGTCGTAGGGGCGGAGCTCTGCGTGGACTTCCATTAAAGCCTTTACTGCTCCTACAACGTCTGCTTTGTGAAGGAGCCTTCCTGCCTCGTCGTAGTCTGGTTCAACTTTAAACTCTTCCTGTTTCTGAGCTGCAAGTTTTAGTGCAACTTCCGGGGTTAATAGAGTCCCTTTTGGAACTATTATGTCCCCGTCCTCGTTTAGGACGTCTTCTGCAATCCTTAAAGGAGGAAGCCAGTCAATTCTCTTAAGGTCTTCTTTGTTGACTTTTTCAAGTTTCTCTTTTGGATAGACTTTCTCGTTTATCTTGGCTCTACCTACCCTTGAAAGGTCATAGTTTTTGGCACTAAAGAACATAGACTCAAAGAGCCTTTTTGCTCCCTCTACCGTAGCCGTGTCTCCGGGGCGTACTTTCCTGAATATTTCAACGTAGGCAGCAATTAGAGGGTCTTCTATCTTTTCCCTTACCCTGTCCCTTTTCTCTTTCCTTAAAGTGTTTACTATTACTGCACCGTAAGGGCTTTTCTTCTTGCTTATTGCCTTAAATTCTGCACCTTCGGGGAGTTTCCTTGAGCTTAAAGAGAGCTCCTCGTAAGCCTCCTGAACCACCTCTCCCGTTTCAGGGTCTATAACGTCTGAAACCAAGTAGTAGTCTGAGAGCTCTTCAGGCTTTTTAACCTCTCCTGTCTCAACGTTAACTATCTCTCCGCCTTCAACTTTAAAGTTTTCTATTGCGTCCTTGCAAAAGACGCTTAATATCTCCTCGTCGGTTCTTAAACCGAAGGCCCTTAACAGGTAAGTTCCTATAAAGCGCCTTTTCCTGTCTATCTTGGCGTAAAGAACATCGTTGTAAGGTATTTCAAACTCAAGCCAAGAGCCCATTGCAGGTATTATGCTTGCAATGTCTATAATCCTTGCAACTTGAGTAGTTTTTGAAACTTCGTTTTTGAAGAAGAGTCCAGGGGAGCGGTGAAGCTGGCTTACTACTACCTTCTCTGTTCCGTTTATTATGAAGGTTGCCCTTTCGGTCATTAAAGGTATTTCACCAAAGTACATTTTGTTTTGTTTTATTATGGGAGCTATTTTCTCTCCTGTGTTTGGGTCTTTCTGCCAGACGTGGAGCTCTAAAAGCACCCTCAAGGGAGCGCTGTAATCTATTCCCCTTTCCTTACACTCGTCAGGAGTGTATTTGGGCCTGAAAACCACTTCCATTCCGCACTTTTCACAGACTACCCCTTTTCCTCCGAGGCCTTGGTACTTTCCACACTTACAGTACCAGTCTCCTATCTCATATCCTTTATAGTGAATTTCAACTCCCGTTGCCTCGTCAACTATGGGAAAGGCTTGTCTAAAGGCAGATTCAAGGCCTACATTTTCCCTTTCGTGGGGAGCCTTGTTAAGCTGTAGGAACCTCTCGTAAGATTCAAAGGGGAACTTTAGAAGGTCTGGAACCGGGTAGTTTTCTTCCCTTTTGGCAAAGCTTTTCCTTGGAAGGGATGTGATTTTCTCTTTTTGGGGCTTCTTGGTTAGTTTCTTGGTTTTTCCCATAGTCTCCTCTTCCCGATGAGAGTTTTTTTGGTGGGTTAAATAGCAGAAGGGAGACTACCCCATAGGCAGTCTCCCAGCTGGTAAATTATATTCTCTGACTTTTCAAGTTTCAAGAGAATTACTTAATTTCTACTTCCGCTCCAGCCTCTTCAAGCTTCTTCTTGATTTCTTCTGCTTCTTCCTTAGATACTCCCTCTTTTACAGGCTTTGGAGCTCCGTCAACAAGGGCTTTAGCCTCTTTAAGTCCGAGACCCGTAATTTCCCTTACTACCTTAATTACGTTAATCTTCTTAGCTCCCGGAGACTTTAAGATAACGTCAAACTCGGTCTTCTCTTCAGCTGCTGCTCCCTGAGCTCCTCCTGCTGCAACGGGCCCTGCAGCAGCAACTACGGGCATGTCAGATACTCCAAACTCTTCCTTAATTGCGTTGATGAGGTCAACAAGTTCAAGGACTGTCATGTTCTTGATAGCTTCAATGATTTGCTCTTTTGTGATTTCTGCCATCTTATCCTCCTTACTACTTAATTGATTTTTATTTCCTGTTAGGCAGCTCCTTCTTTTTCTGACTTAACGTTTTCAAGCACTGCAACAAGCTTTGTAAACAGGTTCTCTAAAGACCAAGCCGTTGCGTTTACAGGGTACTTTAAGGTGAAGGCCAGCTGACCAAGGAGCTCTTCCCTTGATGGGAGCTCTGCAAGCTGTTTAATCATCTCAAAGTCGGCAACCTTTCCTTCAACTATGGCTGCCTTAAACTTAAGCTTAGGCTCTTCCTTGCCGTCTCCCTTCATAAAATCCTTTAAAGCTTTAGCGGCCGCTACGATGTCTTCAAAGGCAAAGACGATTCCCGTCGGGCCTACAAAAGCTTCTTTAATCTGTTCTACCGGAGTTCCGGGATAGGCATACCTCATAAGCGTGTTCTTTACAACCTTATACTCGGCTCCCGCTTCTTTTAACTTCCTCCTTAACTGGTTGCTCTCGGCAACCGTCATTCCTTGGAAGTTTGTAAGGATTATGAGAGGGGCCTTTTCAAACTTCTCTTTAAGCTCCTTCGCTATCTGTTCTTTGTGTTTCCTCGTCTTCAACGGAGCTCCTCCTTTTAGGTTTAGGCAGGATTAGAGAGGGAGGGCATAGTTTGGCGGGGTTCTCCCGGTCTCAGTAGGCTGCCACTATCGGCATTTAAGCTACGCACCTACCCTCTCCAACCGGCCAAGTGCAGCGCTAATTCTATGGAAAAATCTTAAAGTGTCAACCCTACTCTACAGATTGAGCTGCGTTTATAGCGTCAAAAACGTCAACTTTAACTCCGGGGTCCATAGTAGCTGAAACTGCTACGCTTTTAACGTATTGTCCCTTTGCACCTGAAGGTTTTGCTGCTAAGATGGCCTTCATAAGGGCAACTGCGTTCTCGTAGAGCTTTTCCTCTTCAAAGGAGACCTTACCTATCGGGGCGTGGACTATACCTGCCTTTTCAACCTTAAAGTCAACCTTACCGCTCTTTGCTTCCTTAACCGCTTTTGCTACGTCAAAGGTTACAGTCCCAGTTTTCGGGTTTGGCATTAAGCCCCTTGGACCTAAAATCCTACCGAGCCTTCCAACTTTACCCATCATGTCTGGAGTTGCTATTAAAACGTCAAAGTCAAGCCAGCCCTGCTGTATCTTCTGGATTATGTCGTCTCCTCCCACGTAGTCGGCTCCAGCCTCTTGGGCTTCCTTTAGCTTCTCTCCTTGAGCTATAACTACAACTACTCTTTCTTTTCCAAGTCCGTGGGGCAAAACTACGCTTCCCCTAACCATCTGGTCTTGGTACTTAGGGTCAACGTTAAGCCTTACTGCCATCTCAACGGTTTGGTCAAAGTTCCTCTTTGTTATGTCTGCCATCTTCTTTACTAGAGAAATGGCCTCTTTAAGGGGATAGAGCTTGCCCTTTTCAACGAGGGCTAGTGCGCTTCTGTACTTCTTTCCGTGCTTTGGCATCCTTACCTCCCTTCGGCTTTTTGCCTCCCACCTTTAAGGTGGTATTTGAAGTTAGTCAACTACTTTTACTCCCATGTTTTCTGCGGTTCCCTTAATAATCTTCATGGCAGTTTCAACGTCGTAGCAGTTAAGGTCGGGCATCTTCTGTTCTGCAATTTGCCTCAGCTGTTCTTTTGTTATCTGGCCTACCCACTCCCTTTTTGGCATGTGGGCTCCCTTTTCAATACCTGCTGCTTTTTTAATAAGGACTGAGGCAGGTGGAGTTTTTAAGACAAAGTCAAATGAGCGGTCTGCGTAGATTGTGATGATTACTGGAATTACAAGTCCTTTTTTGTCTGCAGTTGCGGCGTTAAAGGCCTTTACGAACTCCATTATGTTTACGCCGTGCTGACCTAACGCCGGACCTACAGGCGGTGCAGGTGTTGCTTCGCCTGCAGGGAGCTGCAGTTTAACTTCTGCAACTACTTTCTTAGCCATAACTTCCTCCGAGCTTAGCTTATTTTCTCTACCTGGTCAAATTCAAGCTCAACTGGCGTCTGCCTGTCAAAAATGTTCACCAAAACTATAATCCTTTCGTGTTCAGGGTCAATCTCTGAGATGGTCCCTTCAAAACCGATAAAGGGCCCTTCTTTTATCTTTACCTTGTCTCCTATGTCGTACTTTAGCTTCCTTATCCTCGGAACTCCTTTCCTTATCCTCTCCTTAATTGCCTCTATCTGGCTTTCTGGAACTACTACCGGCTTACCTCCTGCACTTACTATCCCTAAAACCCTGGGAACTCTTCTGAGCAAGCTCTGTAGGTTTTGGTCAAGCTCTGCCTTTACGAAGATGTAGCCCGGGTAGAGGCGGTCTCGGAGCTCTATTTTTGCTTCAACCTTGTTTTCAGGGCACTTTATCTTCTGGCCTACCTTCTCTATCTCTTCCGGCTCGCACCTTTTCTTCTCGCACTGGCACTCTTCAACCCTTACCTTGCCGTTCTCAACGGAGAAGACTACCTTTTTCCCTTCTTCCCCTTCAAGCTCGTAAGTTCTCGGTTCTTCGCTTTTTAGGGGGAGCTCCCCCTTTTCCTTTCCCTTAACCTTAAACACTACCTTTTCAACTGCAGGTATAAATATCTCCTCAACCTTATCCTCAAGGCCTGCTTCCCTTAAAGCCTTTACTATGTTTGCTTTCACCCTGTTTTCAAATCCAGACTGAACGTGAAGGCTGTACCACTTCTTATCTGCCATTACCTCTCTCCTACTTAGCTATTATTAGCTCAAGAGCCCTTGAGAAGATGAAGTCTAAAGCCCAAAAGTAAACTGCTACAAAAGCGCAAAAGAGTATTACTCCTACCGTAGCTTCTACAACCTCCTCCTTTGAAGGCCAGCTTACCCTTGAGAGCTCCTCTCTTACCTCTTTTAAAAACTGAAAAGGAGACATAAATGAACCTCTTTTATTTAGGTTTTGTTTTTTAATTAAGGAGGGATTTTAACAAATGGAAAGTAAGTGGCAGGCCAGGAGGGACTCGAACCCCCAACCGCCGGATTTGGAGTCCGGAGCCCTACCAATTGGGCTACTGGCCTACCTGCACACCGAAATATAGACTATTTAACTTCCCTGTGCAAGGTGTGCTTGTTGCACCAAGGGCAGTACTTCCTCAGCTCAAGCCTATCAGGTGTGTTTCTCTTGTTCTTTGTCGTTGAGTAGTTCCTCCTTTTACACTCTGTACAGGCAAGCTGTATTACCTCACGGGCTCCCTTCTTTGCCATCTTTTCACTCCTAAAGCTTTAATTAGTCAAGAATCTCAGTAACAACGCCGGCACCAACAGTCCTTCCACCTTCACGAATGGCAAACCTTAACCCTTCCTCTATCGCTACCGGCTTTAAAAGCTCTACCTCAAAGGTAACGTTGTC
>JALSNF010000041.1 GCA_026987115.1 Desulfurobacteriaceae bacterium | reverse complement strand
GCGTTAACGTTTATACCGGGAACGGGGATGTGAGCTCCCAGCCTGAAAACCGCAAGGATAATTAAGGTAAAAATAAAACGGCGCCGGAGCTCCGGCACCTCGGTAACGTTAGAGATTATCTTTCCAAGGTTCATTTAAAACCCCTTTACTTTTCAATTACTTCACAGATGCCACCTGCAGCCTCAATCTTCTCTTTAGCAGAGGAGGAGAACTTATGGGCCTTAACGGTAAACTTCTTATTAACCTCACCGTCTCCAAGGACCTTAACGGGCATGTTCTTCTTTACTAAACCAGCCTTTACAAGAACTTCAGGGGTTATCTCGGCTCCTTCTTCAAACCTCTCATTTAAAAGACCTACGTTTACAACGGTATATTCCTTTTTAAAAGGAGCATTTGAAAACCCTCTCTTTGGGAACCTCATGTAAAGAGGCGTCTGTCCGCCCTCAAATCCAGGCCTTGTCCCTCCTTTCCATCCTGAACGGGCCTTCTGTCCCTTTTGACCTCTACCTGAAGTCTTTCCGTGGCCGGAACCGTGCCCCCTACCTACTCTCTTTTTCTCCTTCGTAGCTCCAGGATTTGGTCTTAAGTTATGTAGCTCAAGTGCCATCTTACTCCTCCAAAGGCTCTACTTTTATTAGCTCTTTAACCTTTTCAATCATACCTTTAATCGCAGGGTTTAGCTCTTTAACCGTAGTTGCTCCCCTTTTGTGAAGCCCTAAAGCAGCCAAGGTAGCTTTTTTCCTCTTACTCTTACCTGCAAGACCTCTAACCAAAGTTATCTTAACTTTAGCCATACTTACCTCCTAACAATCTCCCCTTCCTTTGTTATCCTCCTTCCCGGAAGCTTCCAGCGCTTCCTGAGCTCTTCAACTGGAACTCCTCTAAGTTCTGAGAACTCCTCCGGAGTCTTAAGCTGCTCAAGACCTTTTAAAACGGCCCTAACAACAGTATGGGGGTTAGTTGAGCCGATAACTTTTGTAAGGATGTCTGTAATCCCTGCAGACTCTAAAACTGCACGAACGGGAGCGGAAGCAATAACTCCGGTACCAGGAGCCGCAGGCCTCATTATAACCTTTGAAGCTCCAAACTTAGCTTCAACCTCAAAGGGAATAGTTCCGTCAACAACGGGAACCTTTATAAGGTTCTTCTTAGCGTCCTCTGTGGCCTTTCTAATTGCATCTGGAACTTCAGCAGCCTTTCCCCTTCCAAAACCAACAACTCCTTTACCGTCTCCAACGACGACGAATGCAGTAAAACTAAACTTCCTACCACCTGTAACTACCTTAGCGTTCCTATTAATGTGAACCAACCTTTCCTTTAACTCTAAACCTTCAGGTCTTACTCTCTGTGCCATTTAACCCTCCTTAGAATTCAAGTCCACCTTCCCTTGCACCTTCAGCAAGGGCCTTTACCCTTCCGTGATAGATGAAACCGCCACGGTCAAAAACCACTTTCTTTATTCCCTTTTCAAGGGCTCTTTTAGCTATCAGCTTACCTACTTCCCTTGCCTCTTCTGTTTTAGTAAGCTCTGGGAGTTTCGGGCGAATTTCTTTATCAAGGGTAGAGGCAGAGACAAGGGTAATACCTTGAGTATCGTCAATAATCTGAGCGTATATGTGCTTTAAGCTCTTATATACTGAAAGCCTGGGTCTTTCAGGGGTACCAAATACCTTCTTCCTAACTCTTTTGTGTTTCTTAGCTATTCTCTCGCGCCTAGTTAACTTTGCCATCTCCTCACTCCTTTTAGTGATTACTTCTTAGCAGACTTACCGGGCTTAAGGATAATCTTCTCGCCTCTGTACCTAATACCTTTACCTTTGTAAGGCTCAGGTGGCCTAAATGAACGGATTTCTGCGGCAACCTGACCTACCTTCTGCTTGTCTATTCCGCGAACGTAGATGTTGTTATCCCTGTCAACTTCAATCTGGATTCCCTCTGGAATCTTGTAGAGGACAGGATGTGAGAAGCCTAAGTGGAGCTCCAGAGTATCACCTTTAACAAAAGCCCTATAACCTAACCCTTTAACCTCTAAAACTTTCTCAAATCCTTGGGAAACGCCGATTACCATGTTGTTAATGAGAGCCCTTGTAGTTCCGTGGAGAGCTCTCATCTGCTTCTCGTCATTGGGTCTTTCAACAATTACCTTGTTATCCTCAACCTTAATCGTCAACTTGGGATTAAAAGTAAACTCAAGCTGTCCTTTAGGCCCTTTAACCACGACGTGATTACCAGGCTTAACCTCTACACTTACCCCCTGAGGTATCTCAACAGGCATCCTACCTATCCTTGACATCTTCCCACTCCTTAACTTTTGGTTTTACCAAACGTAGCAGAGAACCTCTCCGCCTACACCAAGCTTCCTAGCCTTATAGCCTGGGATAATCCCTTTGTTCGTTGAAAGAATAGCAACCCCAAGACCTGCCTTTACAAGGGGAATCTCGTCCTTCCCAACGTAAATTCTCCTTCCAGGCTTAGAAACCCTCTTAATCTCATTAATGACCCTTTCTCTGTTGGGACCATACTTTAAATAAACCCTCAAAACCTTTTTCTTATTTTCAGGGTTTTTAGACCTTTTAAAAGGCTCCTCTAAAATCTCATAGTCCTTTATAAAACCCTCATCTTTGAGGATTTTCGCTATTGCCTCGTTAACCTTAGAGTAAGGAGCGTCTGTATATTCCTTATAAACCATACTTGCGTTCCTTATCCTGCTGAGGAAGTCCGCAACAGTATCCATCATCATGGCTTACTTACCTCTCCTAAAGTTTTTTACCAGCTTGCCTTTTTAAGGCCGGGAATTTTACCTTGAAGGGCCAAAGTTCTAAAGCAAAGCCTACACATACCAAACTTCCTTATATAACCCCTCGGACGACCGCACAAAGGGCACCTGTTGTACTTCCTTACCTTGTACTTAGGCTCCTTCTGAGCCTTAACTATTAAAGCTTTCCTTGCCATAAGCTCCTCCTTAATTACTTCCTAAATGGGAAACCTAAAGCTTCCAAAAGGGCTTTAGCTTCTTCATCCGTTTCGGCAGTGGTTACTATGGTAATGTTCATTCCCCTAATCTTGTCAACCTTATCGTAGTCAATCTCGGGGAACACCGTTTGCTCTTCAAGACCAAAGTTGTAGTTTCCCCTTCCGTCAAAAGACTTTGGAGAGAGGCCCTTAAAGTCCCTTGTCCTGGGAAGGGCTATTGAAATCAACCTGTCAAGGAATTCCCACATCCTATCGCGTCTTAAGGTAACCTTAGCTCCAATGGGCATACCTTTACGGAGCTTAAAACCTGCTTCAGAGCGCTTTGCCCTCCTAACGGAAGGCTTCTGCCCAGTAATCAGGGCTAAGTCGTTCATAGCGTTTTCAAGCTCTTTTATGTTCTGAACTGCTTCACCAACTCCCATGTTCACAACTATCTTTTCAATTTTGGGAACTTCCATAACGTTCTTGTAGCCAAACTTCTTCATTAAAGAAGGGACAACCTCTTCAACATATCTCTTCTTTAACCTTGGAACGTACTTCTCCTCTGCCATCACTCCTCCTTACGGCGGATTACCGACCCGCCTTTTTTGGTTTGCTGATTTCGTCAATTACTTCACCTGACCTCTTTGCGTAGCGAACCTTTTTGCCGTCAACAAACTTTATACCTACTCTGGTAGGCTTCCCAGTTTTAGGGTCAACAAGCATAACGTTGCTTATGTGTATAGGGGCCTCTTTCTCAATAATCCCTCCCTCTGGGTACTTTTGGGAAGGGCGAAGGTGCTTCTTTACAATTCTTACACCTTCAACTATAACTCTTTCCTCTTCAGGAAGAACTTTCAAGACCTTACCAACCTTTCCTTTATCTTTACCGGCAATAACAACTACCTTATCGCCGGCCTTTATCTTAAACTTCTTCTTAGCCATTAGAATCCCCCTTAAAGAACTTCAGGAGCTAAAGTGGTAATTTTCGTAAAGCCTTTCTGTCTGGCTTCCCTAGCAACCGGACCGAGAATACGGGTTCCTAGGGGCTCTCCTTGCTTGTTAAGGAGAACGCAGGCGTTGTCATCAAACTTAATGTAGGTTCCGTCAGGACGCCTAACCTCTTTCTTAGTCCTAACGACTACTGCCCTGTAAACTTCCCCCTTCTTAGCAGTAGCGTTAGGAATTGCGTCCTTAACTGTAACTACTATCTGGTCTCCCAAGGAGGCGTACTTCCTGTTTGAACCACCGAGAACTCTAATACACTGAACTTTTTTAGCTCCAGTGTTATCCGTAACGTTAAGGTAAGTTTGAACCTGAATCATCCCATCACTCCTTAATTAAGGATTTACTCCTCAGCTTCTTCACCGAGTTTCTTAGCTTTTTCAATGATTTCAACTACTCTCCACCTTTTATGGCGGGAGAGGGGACGGGTTTCCATTATCTTGACAATGTCTCCAACTTGACACTGGTTAAGCTCATCGTGAGCCATGTATTTCTTTGACTTCTTAACCCTTTTTCCGTAAAGGGGATGGCGAAATTCCCTAGTAACTCTAACTACCACTGTTTTATCCATCTTATCGCTGACGACAACGCCAACTCTAACTTTCCTCCTGTTCAGCCTCTCTGCCATCTTTTCCTCCGTTAAGCCTTAACGCCACGCTCTCTCAGTATGGTTAAAATACGAGCTATCTGGCGCCTTGTTTTGCGAATTTCCATAGGATTGTCAAGCTGTCCAAAGGCGTTTTTAAAACGGAGCTTTAAAAGCTTTTCCTTTAACTCAGCTACCATCTTCTTGAGCTCTTCGGTTGACTTCTGCCTGAGCTCTTCAGTGTACTTTTTCATCTCCTACTCCTCACCACCGATTTGTTCCCTTTTAACTATCCTGCACTTAATGGGGAGTTTATGAATAGCCAGCCTTAAAGCTTCCATAGCAACGTTTTCGGGAACTCCCGCAACTTCAAACATTATCCTTCCAGGAAGGACCTTAGCAACCCAAGTCTCAACGTTTCCTTTACCTTTACCCATACGGGTTTCAAGGGGTTTTTTGGTGTAAGGCTTGTCAGGGAAGATGCGAATCCAGACTTTACCTCCCCTTTTCATAGTCCTTGTAATGGCAACCCTTGCTGCCTCAATTTGGTTTGTAGTAATGTAATGAGGCTCAAGAGCTTGAATACCATAATCGCCAAAGGCAAGCTTGTTTGCCCTGTAAGATTTACCCTTTAGCCTACCCCTTTGCTGTTTCCTGTACTTTGTTCTCCTTGGCATTAGCATGACTACTCACCTCTCGCCATCTCTTGTTTTACTTCCTTCTCAATTTTCTTAAGGAGCTCCTCCGTCTCATCCTTGTAAACATCACCTTTGTAAATCCAGACTTTAACCCCGATAACCCCGTATTTTGTCTTTGCAGTTGCAGTCCCATAATCTATGTCTGCCCTGATTGTCTGCAAAGGTACCCTTCCTTCACGGTACCACTCTTTACGGGCCATGTCTGCACCACCTAACCTTCCTGCACACTGGACTTTAATTCCTTTTGCTCCAGCCTTCATTGCATCTGCAATTACCCTCTTCATCGCACGCCTGAACGCCACACGGCGCTCTAGCTGCTGAGCAACGTTTTCAGCAACGAGCTGAGCGTTAAGTTGAGGATATTTAACCTCTTCAACGTTAATGTGAACGCTTTTACCTGTGAGTTCCTCAAGGAACTTCCTGAGGGCCTTTACTTCTGCTCCCTTTCTGGCAATTAAAAGGCCTGGACGGGCTGCCCAGATTCTAACGTTAATCTTGTCAAGGGTTCTCTCAATGTCTATGCGGGCAATTCCAGCGTGGTAGTATTTTTTCTTAATCAAGTCGCGAATCTTTAGGTCCTCGTGGAGGAAGTCAACGTACTTCTTTTTCTCTTTAACAACCCACTTTGATTCCCAGTCTTTAGTAATACCTAGCCTAAAACCAATAGGATGAACTTTCTGTCCCAAGGTTTACCCCCAAATTACTTTTTTCCTTCTGGTTTGCCTACCACAACCGTAATGTGGCAGGTTCTACGCCTTATAATGTTTGCTCTACCCATAGCCCTCGGTTTAACTCTCTTCATAGTAGGGCCTTCGTCAACATAAGCTCTTTTAACAACGAGCTCTTCAGGGTCAAGCCCTTTTTGCTCGGCGTTTGCAATTGCACTTTTTAGGACCTTCTCAACCATCCTTGCAGCTTTCTTAGGAGAGTTGGCAAGGATTGCAAGTGCCTCCTCAACATGCTTGTTCCTGATGAGGTCAACAACCAGCCTAACCTTTGAAGCTGACATACGGGCCCTTCTCCAAATGGCCCTGGCTTCGGTAGGGGTTGCAAATCCCCTTTCTCCTGCTTGATAGTAATCCCTCTGCTCAACTGCCATCTTTTACCTCTCCTTACTTCTTCTTAGCTACTTTCTGTCCAGCGTGGCCTCTAAAAGTCCTAGTAAGAGAGAACTCACCTAACCTGTGGCCTACCATCTGTTCTGTCACGTAAACAGGAATGAACTTTTGACCATTGTAAACGGCAAAGGTGTGGCCTATAAATTCTGGAACTATGGTGCAAGCTCTGTCCCAAACCTTTATGACCTTTTTCTCTCCCGTCTCGTTCATTTTACGGACTTTCTTAAGTATTTTAGGGTTCACATAGGGACCCTTTTTAAGCGAACGTCCCATTTAAACCTCCTACTTCTGATTACGGCGTTTAATAATAAACTTGTCAGAGTATTTCTTAGCACGCCTTGTCTTGTATCCTTTGGTAGGCTGACCCCAAGGAGTAACTGGGTGTTTACCAAAAGTCCTTCCCTCACCACCACCGTGGGGGTGGTCAACGGGGTTCATTGCCGTTCCACGAACCGTAGGCCTAATTCCAAGCCACCTGGAACGCCCAGCCTTACCTATTACTATGTTCTCGTGGTCAAGGTTGCCCACTTGGCCTATTGTAGCCATGCAGTCTAGGTGTATTAGACGGAGCTCTCCCGAAGGAAGCCTAACTTGTGCGTAGTCCCCAACTTTACCCATAACCTGGGCAAAGGAGCCTGCAGAACGGGCAAGTTGACCGCCCTTTCCGGGCTTTAGTTCTATGTTGTGAATTATGGTACCAACGGGAATGTTCCTTAAAGGAAGGGCATTCCCCACCTTTATCTCAGCGTCAGGCCCTGACACAACAGTATCTCCAACTTTCAAACCGTCAGGCCAGATTATGTAGCGCTTTTCTCCGTCAGCATAGACAAGAAGTGCTATTCGGGCAGAACGGTTAGGGTCGTACTCAATAGCAGCTACCTTGGCAGGAATACCTATCTTGTCCCTTCTAAAGTCAATAATCCTGTAGCGGCGCTTGTGCCCTCCGCCTTTGTGGCGACAGGTAATCCTACCTTGGTTGTTCCTCCCTGTTCCCCTTACAAAGCCAACTGTTAAAGACTTTTCCGGCTCTGTCTTGGTTATCTCGGAAAAGTCAGAAACAGTCATAAAACGCCTTGAAGGAGTGTATGGCTTAAATCTCTTTATTCCCATCTTTTAACTCCTCTCAACCTATAGTTTCTCTAGGTCAATCTCGTAACCTTCCTTTAAGGTCACGATAGCCTTTTTCCAGTCTTTCTTTTTGCCCCGAAGAAAGCGTATTCCTTTACGCTTTCCTTTTACTATCATAGTGTTAACCTTCTCTACCTTAACTCCAAAGATTTTTTCAACGGCTTCCTTTATCTCAGGTTTAGTAGCGTCCATAGCTACTTCAAAAGTTATCTTGGTAATCTTCCTAGGCTCCTTTGTTTTGGAACTCTTAACTTCAAGGTTTGAGAGCTTTACGCTCTTTTCGGTAATAACAGGGCGCAGGATTATATCATAGGGAGTTCTCATGACAGCCTCTCCTCAATCTTAGGTAGAATTGACTTAAAGACTAAACACTTGTCATAGCAGAGGACATCGTAAACGTTTAGACCTTCAACGGGTAAAACTTTTACGTTCGGTAGGTTTCTAAAAGAGAGGTAAGTCTTCTCATCTAGGTCAGAAGGAACTACCAACAGCACCTTTTCGCTTTCAAGGCCTAAGTTCCTTAAAAACTCTAAAGCCTTCTTGGTTTTAGGCTCTTCAAAGGAAAAGTCTTCAACTACCAAGAAGTTACCTTCCTGAATTCTACCGGCTATGACGCTTTTAAGAGCTACCTTTCTCACCTTCTTTGGAAGGTTGTAAGAGTAGTCCCTTGGTTTAGGACCGTGGACAACGCCACCGCCTACCCACTGGGGAGCTCTAATAGAACCTTGCCTTGCCCTTCCAGTATGTTTTTGGGGCCAAGGCTTCCTTCCTCCACCTCTTACCTCTCCTCTGGTCTTGGTGGAGTGAGTTCCCCTTCTCCTCTTTGCAAGCTGCCACTTAACGGTCTCCCAAACAGCATGCTTTTTTATAGGAGCGTTGGCTATATCGTCCTTAAGTTGAACTTTACCTACCTCTTCGTTGTTAAGGTTTACTACCTTTATTTCCATTTCTCACCCCTTACTTTCCTTTAACTATTACCAGACCTCCCTTGTGTCCGGGAACAGCTCCTTTCACAAGGAGGAGGTTTTTCTCAGGGATAACGTCAACGATTTCCAAGTTTTTAACGGTAACAGTCTCGTTGCCGTAACGGCCTGCCATCCTCTTACCTTTGTGAACTCTTCCGGGGTCTGCACAGGCCCCTATTGAACCTGGTCCCTCGTGAAAGTCTGAACCGTGAGACCTTCTACCACCTCCAAAACCGTGCCTTTTGTGATATCCGGCAAATCCCCTTCCTTTTGAGGTTCCTGTAATGTCAACCTTTTCACCAGGTTTAAATATCTCAACGGTTATCTTGTCTCCAACTGCGTACTCTTCAGCGTTATCAAACTTTACCTCTTTAAGCCACCTAGTAGGCTTAATTCCAGCCTTTTTAAAGTGGCCTAAAAGAGGTTTAGGGAACTTACTCTCATGCTTGTTCTTCTCCATAAAGCCAAGCTGAAGAGCACTATAACCGTCCTTCTCAGGTGTCCTCTTTTGAACAACTGTGCAGGGTCCGGCTTCAATAACTGTAACAGCTACAGCTTTTCCGTCTTCAGTAAAGACTTGGGTCATTCCTACTTTTCTACCAAGGATGCCTTTCATCTCTTCACCTCGTTAATCTAACTTTATCTCCACATCTACACCGGCGGGAAGCTTTAAGTCCATAAGAGCTTCCACGGTTTGAGGTTTAGGGTTCTTAATGTCTAAAAGTCTTCTGTGCTTTCTAATTTCAAACTGCTCTTGAGAGTACTTATACTTGTGCGGAGAGCGGATAACGCTCCACCAAGAACGCTTAGTTGGAAGCGGTATGGGACCGGCAACGATAGCGCCAGTCCTCTTAACCGTATCTATTATCTCCTGAACGGACCTATCTAAAAGCCTGTGGTCGTAGGCTGTAAGTTTTATCCTAATGCGGTCTTGAGCCATAACTACCCCTCTTTACCCTTATTAATTAGTCAAGAATCTCAGTAACAACGCCGGCACCAACAGTCCTTCCACCTTCACGAATGGCAAACCTTAACCCTTCCTCTATCGCTACCGGCTTTAAAAGCTCTACCTCAAAGGTAACGTTGTC
>JALSNF010000040.1 GCA_026987115.1 Desulfurobacteriaceae bacterium | reverse complement strand
ACTTCCAAGTCAACGCCAAATGCCTTTAGCATTCGCTCTGTGTGATCACGGCTTTTTGCAGGCTCTACAACAGAAACCGGTTCATCTGTGAAAAGACCAGCAAGAAGTATTGCCGACTTTACTTGAGCAGAAGCTTTAGGACTTTTAAACTTAATCCCCTTTAACCTCTCCTTCCCTATAACGGTTAAAGGTGGATATTTGCCGCCTTCCCTCCCAAAAATAGAAGCTCCCATCTGCCGCAGGGGAAGGGCAATCCTATCCATAGGCCTTTTCCTTAAGTACTTGTCTCCCGTTAAAACAGAGTAAAAGGGCTGACCTGAAAGGACACCGCTAATGAGCCTAATTGAAGTTCCCGAGTTTCCAAGGTCTATAACGTTAAACGGCTCCTTTAAAGAGTGCTTTCCCTTACCCTTTATGAGTATTTCTTTACCTACTTCTATATCAACTCCCAACTCTTTAAAAGCCTTAAGGGTATTTAAACAGTCTTCAGAAAACAAAAAGTTTTTTACTCTTACCTCCCCTTTGTTAATTGAGCCAAGAATAACGCTCCTATGGGATATTGACTTATCAGAGGGAACGCGGAGCTCCCCCTTTAAACTCTTGCCTTTAAAGTGAAAAACTGGCACACCTACCTCTCGTAAGCCACTTTATTTAGAGAAGCTAAGTACTTCTCAATTCCCTTGGCTATTCCCTGTGCAAGTTCTTCTTGATACCATCTTTCTACCAGCCTGCGCCTGTCTGTAGGATTGGTTAAAAAGCCACACTCAATTAAAACGGCCGGTCTTCCGGGAGTTTTAAGGACAACTATGTTCCTTTTCATATCCCTTATGCCGTTTACAAGGTCCTCGTTAACGCGAGCTTTTAAACTGCTCACTATGTCCTTTGCAAGGCGGGAGCTCTCAGCAAAAGTCACGGTGGTTGACATGTTAATCAATAGGGGGCTTATACTCCAGCACATAACGTCGCTACACAAGTTTATCCTCTTTGCCACTTCCTTAGCTGTCCTCTCTGCCTTTGCAAAAAGCCTAGGAGAAGCTTTAAAGACCGTTACCCCACTCCAACTTGGATAGTTGGGCATTGAGTCTGCGTGAATGCTAACAAAGGCGTCTGCACAGGACTTAGCCGCAATTTCTGCCCTCTTTAAAAGGGGAACGTAAACGTCTTTAGTTCTAGTCATAATTACCTTTATGCCTGGCACCCTCTTAAGGTAGTCCCTCACCTTTAAAGCTATTGCCAAGGTAATGTCCTTTTCCCTAATAATTGGGTGCCTTGAGCCAATAGGCCAAACGGCACCTGGGTCTTTCCCTCCGTGTCCAGGGTCAATAACCACAACCCTTTCAGGGAACCTCTTTACGGGACAGGAGAGAGTAAGGAAGTCAGGGAAGACATCTATTACAATTCGGAAGGGCCTACCGCAAGAAGAGCGAAGGCCGAAGACCTTAAACTTGTGGGGACTTTTTAGAACCAGCTTGACCTTTACTCTATTAGAACTTATAGGCAAAACCTTAACTTCAGAAACTAAAGGACTCCTTAATCTCTTAACTAACTTTCTAACAGCACCTGTATTTTTAACGTCAAGCCACAGAACCCTTCCAACGAGTTTTTCTTTTATGTCTTTCTTTTTAACTTCCCCTTTACAGTCTAAAACGACTCTGGTTCTCTCTATAGTTGAAGAATACCTAATTCTGTATATTAGAGCTCTCTCCCTCGCAAAAGAGTCATAGCTAAAGGAGGAAAAGAGAAGAGCTCCAAGAAAACCCTTCAAAAATTCCCTTCTCATACCACCTGCCCCAAAATTTCACAACAATTCTACACAAATTTTTAAAAGCCTAATATAATGTAATGTAAACCCAACTTAAAAGGAGGGAGAGATTATGGTCATAGAAGTTCAACCTAAAGAGGTTGACTACGACGCTTTAGCTCTTAGGGTCTTCTTAAAGGCCCTTGAACTAATAGGTGGCCCAAGGATGCTCTTTGAGTACAGGAACTTAACTTGGGTGCCAAGCTTAATGGAAGCTGCTTACGCGGTAGTCCTTAAGAACGAAGCAATGAAAACGGAAGACGAAATTGCAGAGTTTATAGGAATAACAAAGCAAACGGTAAGGAACATGCTCTCTGCAGACCCTGAGCTTGTAATGATGAAGCTAAAGGGAGAGCTTGAAAGCAAGGAGGTAAAAGTTCATACTGCAGGAGGACTTGCAAAACTTGCTTACCAAGAGGTAAAGAGGGGCAACGACTACATCTCCTTTGTAGCCTCGGTATGTGAAGACTACGTTAAAAAACACATAGAAACTGCCGAAAGCTGCCCAGATGCAGGATTAGTATGGCCTGTTTACGTCCTTAAAGCCATAAAAGGACTTGACTTTCCAATTGACCAGTCAAGGAAAGAAGAGCTTAAAGAGAGGTTAAAAGGGGTTAAAGTTAAAGAGGCCTTTGCAGACCAACTCATAGATAAAGTAGAATTCCCGATAAACAGTCCGGCTGACTTACTACACAAACTGGCTCAGGCAGTAAGAGAAGGGAAATGATAAGAGCAGACGAGAGAGAACTAAAAGAGTTTATAGCCGAGAGATTAAAATTACCTATTCAGCTATTAAAAAGTGAGAACTGGGAAGAGGAGCTAATAAAGAAGAAAGTAGTATCTGAAGAGAAGCTCCTATCTCTCCTTTCAGAGTTCTATAAAGCTCCCTTTATAGACTTGAGGAATTTAGCTATACCCTCTAACATAGTTAAAATCGTTCCAAGAACTACCGCCGAGAAATACCTGCTTCTTCCCTTTGAGAAAAAAGGGCCAAACCTGCAAGTTGCAATGGCAGACCCTTCAGACATTCAGCTTATAGAGAAACTTAGGTTTACTACGGGCTTTAAAGTCAATCCCTTTGTCTCGTTAAGCTTTAGAATTAAAGAAAAACTTGAAGAGACCTACGGTAAAGCAGAAGAAGAATTTTTCTCAAGGCTAAAGAGCGAGATATTAGAAAAGAGCTCAGAAGAAGAGGAAATAGGAGTTGAATTATCAGGACAAGGAGTAATCTCTTTAGACGACCTTAAAAACCTAGCCTCTCAAGCTCCAATAGTTAAATTAGTTAACGCAATAATACTTGAGGCTCTAAAAAAGGGAGCTTCAGACATACACATAGAACCTTTTGAAAAGGAGCTCCGGATAAGGTACAGGATTGACGGAATCCTCCACGAAGTTGCAAAGTACCAGCCAAACATAAAAGACGCCGTAGTGGCGCGGATAAAGGTATTAAGCAAGCTTGACATTGCCGAGAAGAGACTTCCCCAAGACGGCAGAATGAAGGCAAAGTACCAGGAAAGAGACATTGACTTTAGGGTATCAACGGTTCCGACTGTTTTCGGCGAAAAAGTAGTTTTAAGGGTTCTAGACAAGGGAGCTCTAAAGCTTAACCTTTCAGAGCTGGGACTTGAAGAGAGGGAGTACGAACTGTTAAAAAAAGCGATATTCTCCCCCTACGGAATGGTCTTAGTTACCGGCCCCACAGGTTCAGGTAAGACCACTACTCTTTACTCTTCTCTTCTTACCGTTAACAAACCGGAAGTTAACATAATGACAGTTGAAGACCCGGTGGAGTATAATTTATATGGGATAAACCAAGTTCAAGTTAACCCTGAAATTGGACTTACATTTGCAAGGGTGCTAAGGGCCTTTTTAAGGCAAGACCCAGACATAATAATGGTAGGAGAAATTAGGGACTCAGAAACTGCGGAGATAGCAGTTGAAGCAGCCTTAACGGGCCACTTGGTTCTCTCAACCCTTCACACAAACGACGCCCCGAGCACCATAACCAGGTTAATAGACATGGAAATTGAACCCTTCTTGGTCTCTTCCTCAGTAATCTTAGTTGTAGCCCAAAGGCTTGCAAGGAAGATATGTCCTTACTGTAAAGAACCTTATCAGTACCCAGTAGAAGTTTTAAAAGAGGTAGGCTTTTCCCAAGAAGAGATAGCCAGTTTAAAGACTTTTAAAGGTAAGGGATGTCCAGAGTGCGACTTTACTGGCTACAAGGGAAGGGTTGCCCTTTACGAAGTGATGGAGGTAGTCCCAGAGATAAGGGACGCCATAGTAAAGGGGAAGAACGCAGAGGAAATTAGGGAGATTGCAAGGAAGAACGGAATGAGGACTTTAAGGGAAATAGGTAGAATAAAGATAGCAAAAGGAATCACAACCCCAGAAGAGGTTTTAAGGGTAACAAGGAGCTACTAATGAGGGGAATTGTAGGTAAGAGGAAACTCCTTAGGATTTTTATAAGCTTGTCTGACAAGTATCAAGGTAAACCTCTTTGGGAGTATATAATTGAGCTGGTTAAGGAGAAAGGACTTGCAGGGGCAACGGTTTTTAAGGCAGTTGCCGGAATAGGCTCCCATTCAGAGTTAAAGACCTTTACAGTCTGGAGGCTCTCTCAAGAGCTCCCCATAGTAATAGAGATAATTGACTCCAAAGAGAAAATAGAAGAGTTTTTAAAGGTAGTTGACCAAGTTATAGAGGAAGGCTTAATAGTTTTGGAAGACGTAGAAGTAATCTCCTACAGGCACAGGGAGAAAAGATGAAGATAGGAACCGTTGAACTTGGGAAGAGGCCTACAGTAGTTCTCGTTCCAAACTGGGAAGAACTTGAAAGTGAGCTTGAAAGGGCAAGGGAGCTAAAACTTGACCTCATTGAAGCTAGAGTTGACCTAATGGAAGAAGCCAAAGTAGAAGAGAACCTTAACCTAATATCAGACTTTGGACTTTTCTCAATCTTAACTATAAGGCCCACTTGGGAAGGAGGGAAGTTTAAGGGAAACGAAGAGGAAAGGCTTTCACTTTTTAAAGAGCTCGTTAAACACCCCGCCGTAGGTGCGGTAGATTTGGAGCTCCGCTCTTCATTAGAAAAAGAGCTCCTTCCCTTAATTAAAGAATGGGGTAAGAAACTGATAATCTCCTACCACGACTTTGAAAAGACCCCAGAAGAAGGGGAAATAGAAGAACTCTTTAAAAGGGCAGTAGAAAAGGGAGCGGACATAGTGAAAATGGCCTTTACTGCAAAGGAAGAGGAAGACCCAGCAAGGCTTTCTTCTGTAATGTTAAAGATGAACCACCCGAAAGTCTTTATGTCAATGGGAGAAAAAGGAAAGTTTACAAGGGTTGTAGGCTTTAGCTTTGGCTCTTTACTTACTTACACATTCTTTGGGAAACCGGTAGCTCCGGGACAGATAGAGGCAGAAAAGCTAGTTAAGCTACTTATGGAGTTTTACCCTGATTACAAAAAGGAAAGGGGGAAATTCCTTATTCACTGTATATAATTTTAGCTATGGAACCTAGAGTACTTAACCTAACAACTGCCGTTTTATACGCAATCTCCTCTCTCCACTATCTCCTTTACCTGATATCTAAAAAGGAAAAATTGGCAACCGTAGGGCTCTACTCCTCAAGGTTTGGTTTCTTAACAAACCTTTTCGCAGTTATACTGCTGGTAGCAAAAAGCGGAGGGGAGGGCCTTTTTACTCCTAAAGGAGCTCTCTTAGTCTTCTCCCTCACCTTGGTAAGCGTCTTCCTCTACTTCTCAACGAAGCACAGGCTTACCCTATCTGGGGCATTCATAATGCCTTGGGCAACAATCTTCTCGTTAATAGCCGCTTTAAGCTCCGGAAAGCCAAGTCAAGAATTTCCGGTAGGGATAATAGGCGTAATACACATAGCTTCGGCCTTTTTAGGCTACAGCTCCTTTATGTTCTCTGCCCTCCTTTCCCTTATATACCTTATATCTGAAAAGCACCTAAAGAAAAAGAGGTTTTCAGTGTTCTTCTTTAAACTCCCGTCCTTAACAAAACTTGAGACAATCATCTACAGCTCAATAACTTTAGGTTTTATATTCATAACCGTTTCCATGTTCGTTGGAGCCGTATGGTCCGAAAGGCTCTTTGGGAGCTACTGGAGCTGGCATCCAAAACAGGTTGCAACTTTAATATCCTGGTTTACCTATGCGGGAATTCTCCACCTCTACCTTTACGGGAACTGGAAAGGAAAAAGACTTTGTTATTTAAGTATTTTAGGATTTTCTATAATAATGTTAAACTTTCTGGGGGTGAACCTACTATCAAAAAGGGACATTCACTCGTTTAAGGGGTAACCATGGGAGAGTTAAAACTTTGCTGCTTAGGTCTAAGCCACAAAACCGCTCCCGTTTCCGTAAGGGAGAAGTTTTCATTTAAGGGGGAGGAGCTTGAAAAGGGACTTTTAAAACTTAACAGCCTAGAAACAGTTGAAGAGTGCATGATACTCTCAACCTGCAACAGAGTTGAAATCTACTTTACGACAAGGAGCAACACCCCCTTTAAAGAGGTAATAGACTTCCTTACAGAAACTAAAGAAACGGACATAGAAGAGATAAATAACTTTTTTTACCGAAAGGTTGACTCTGAAGCCGTAAGGCACGGCTTTTACGTTGCCTCAAGCCTAGACTCTCTAGTTGTAGGTGAACCCCAAATAGTAGGCCAGTTTAAAGATGCCTTTTCCTTGGCAAAGGAGCTTGGAACTATAGGAACGGTTCTCTGTAGGTTCTGTGAAACGGCACTTAAGGTCTCAAAGAGGGTTAGAACTGAAACAGGCATATCAAAAAACGCCGTATCAATAAGCTTTGCAGCAGTAGAGCTTGCAAAAAAGATATTTGGAGAGCTGAAAGGGACAAGCGTTGCAATAATAGGTGCCGGCGAAATGGCAGAACTTGCGGTTAAGCACCTTATAACAAACGGTGCAAGTAAGGTGCTCGTAGTAAATAGAACGCTAGAGAAGGCAAAGAAGCTGGCAGAGGAATTTGGAGGGATACCTTACCCCCTAACTGAGCTTCAAAAAGTACTAAAGGTTGCAGACATAGTTATAAGCTCAACGGGAGCTCCCTCCTACGTAATAACGAAAGACCTAATAAAACCCATATTAAAGGAAAGAACAGGTAAACCCCTCTTCTTAATAGACATAGCCGTTCCAAGGGACATAGAGCCTCAAGTAAACGACCTTGATGGTATATACCTTTACGACATAGACGACCTTCAACAAGTTGTAGAGGCAAACATAAAAGAGAGGCTAAAGGAAGCAGAAGTAGCAAAGAAGATAATTGAAGAGTACGTTGAAAGGTTCTTAAAGTGGCTCAGGGAGCTTGAAGTAGCTCCCCTAATTGCAGAGTTAAAGAAGAAAGCAGAAGAGATAAGAAAGGAGGTTTTAGCTAAAAGACTTTACAAGTTAGGGCTTACTCCGGAACAACAAGAAGAGGTAGACAACATAACGAGGATAATAGTAAACAAGCTACTCCACCAGCCGATTACGAAAGTGAAGAAAAAGGCAACGGAAGAGAGCACAAGCCAAGTTGTTCAAATCTTCAGGGAAATTTTTGGCTTAGGAAAGGAGTAAAAATGAAAGTTTTAAGGATAGGAACGAGGAAAAGCAAGCTGGCCCTTTGGCAGTCTGAGTGGGTTAAGGCACAGATAGAAAAGAAGTTCCCTGAAATTAAAGTTGAGCTTGTAAAGCTAACCACGAAGGGAGACAAAATCTTGGACGTTCCGTTGGCGAAAATCGGAGACAAGGGCCTTTTTACGAAAGAGATAGAGGAGGCAATTTTAAAAAGGGAAGTTGACATAGCGGTTCACAGTCTAAAAGACGTTCCTACAAGGCTACCAAAAGGTTTAAAACTTATGGCCTTTTCAGATAGGGAAGACCCAAGGGACGCACTACTTGCAAACGGCAAATACACTTTAAACAGCCTTCCAAAAGGGGCAACGGTAGGAACGAGCTCTTTAAGGAGAAAAGCACAGCTAAAAATCCTAAGGCCAGACCTAAAAGTCAAGGACTTAAGGGGAAACGTGGATACGAGGATAAGGAAACTGAAAGAAGGTGAGTATGACGCAATAATCCTTGCAGCAGCAGGTGTAAAGAGGCTAGGCTGGGAAGAGGAGATAGACGAGATACTCTCTCCCGACAAGTTTATACCTTCCGTTTCCCAAGGGATATTGGGAATTGAAGGGAGAGAAGAGGACCCAGAGATAGAGAAAATAGTAAGGGAAGCAGTTAACTCTTACGAGTCTGAAGTTGCGGCAACGGTAGAGAGGTCCTTTTTAAGGACCCTTGAGGGGGGATGCCAAGTTCCTATGGGATGTTATGCAGTGGTAAACGAAAGTAAAGTTCACGTTAGGGCCTTTATATCTGACTTAGACGGCAACTTCTTTCACAAGGAGGAGGGAGTTTTCAGGTTCTCATCATTAAAGGAAGCAGAAGAAATCGGAAACTCTATTGCAAATAGGCTTTTAAGCGCAGGCGGAGACAGGATTTTAAGGGAGCTCCTAAGTTGCCAGTAAGGTTCTTTATCTCAAAAGAGCTAAAGGAGAGACAAAAGAGCTTGCTCAGAAATAACGGAGTGGAGTTTTTAGGAGCTCCCCTAATTAAAACGATTCCCGTAAACTTCAACCCTCAAGAAGCCTTATCCTTTGAGCCCACCTCCCTAGTCTTCTCCAGCAAAAACGGCGTTAAGTTCTTCTTAAAGGAAGTGCCCTACGAGAAAATCATAGGGAAAAAGGTCTATGCAGTAGGACCTTCAACGGCTGAGTACCTAAAGGAACTTGGCATAAAATCGGAAATCCCGGAAAACTTTAGCGGCGAAGGCTTAATAAAACTTTTAAAGGGAAAAGAGTTAAAAGGAGAGAGGTTCTTAATAGTTAGACCTAAAAAAGCAAGAAAGCTACTTACTTCTTTTTTAAAGGAAAGAGGAGTTCCCTTTAAAGAAGTTATAGTCTATGAAACCGTAGAAAATCAAGAGGTAAAGCCAAAAGTAGAAGAGTTCTTTAAAGAAAAAGTTGACTTTACGGCGTTTACAAGCCCGTCAAACTTTAAGTCCTTTTTAAAGCTATTCCCCCACCTTAAAGGGAAACTTGCAGAATCAAAGGTAATCCCAATTGGCCACATAACAGAAAAAGCAATAAGGGAAAAAGGGATAAACCCTCTGCCCCCTCCAAAGGAATACACCGTTGACGGCATACTGGAAAAACTCCTATCTTTCGTCAAGGTGTAAAGAAAACTAAACTCACTCCGATAATAAAGGTGAACTAAAAGGAGGAAAAAATGAAGATTAACGGCATTTCCCCAGAAGCTTTAAAGTTTCTCCTTAACGGAAAGGAACTTAAGAAGAGGGAAAAAGCCAAAGTAGATAAGGAAGAGGCAATTTCAGTTGAAATAAACTCAAAGATAGAGCTTTTAAAGGATAAGAGAATAGATAAGTCAAGGGTTAAAGAGATAAAGGAAGCCATTAGAAAAGGGGAATATCAAGTAAACCCTCACAAAATCTCAGAAGCCTTAATTAAGGAGATTTTGGGAGACGACCTGTAATCTTATAAACATAAGCAAGCACCTTAGCAACTGCTTTGTAGAGCTCCGGAGGTATTTTCTCCCCAAGCTCAACTTCCATAAGGAGACTTACCAGAACCTTATCCTCAAGAATCGGAACTCCACTCTCTTTGGCAACTTCAACTATCCTCTCTGCAACCTTCCCCTCTCCCTTTGCAACTACCTTTGGAGCTCCCTCTCTCCTTTCGTACCTTAAAGCTGCAGCCTTCCTCTTTTCCATTTCCCAATGATAACACTTAAAATTAACCTTACAAAAGGCGGAGGTTAAGACATGAGCGTAAGAGTAAGGTTTGCACCAAGTCCCACAGGTTTTATGCACGTAGGAAACGCCAGAACCGCACTCTTTAACTACCTATTTGCAAAGCACAACAGGGGAAAGTTTATCCTAAGAATAGAGGACACAGACCTAGAAAGACACAGCGAAGAAGCGGTTAAAGTCATATACGAAGCCTTAAAGTGGATGGGAATTAAGTGGGACGAAGGGCCAGACGTAGGAGGAAATTACGGCCCCTATAGACAATCTGAAAGGAGAGAGATTTACAAAGAGCACATAGAAAAGCTTAAAGAAAAGGGACTTGTTTACGAGTGTTTCTGCACAACAGAAGAGCTTGAAAAGATGAGGAAAGAACAGCTTGAAAGGGGAGAACCTCCCAGATATACGGGAAAGTGCAGGAACTTAACAGAAGAGGAAAAGGAAAAGTTAAGGAAGGAAGGAAGAAAACCTGTTTTAAGGTTTAAAGTCCCAAAAGACAGGATAATAAAGTTTAAAGACCTCGTAAAAGGAGAGATTGAAATAAGCTCAAACCAGCTAGGAGGAGACTTCGTAATAGTTCGCTCAAACGGAATGCCAGTTTACAACTTCGTCGTGGTAGTGGACGACGCCCTTATGGAAATATCACACGTTATAAGGGGAGAAGACCACATCTCAAATACTCCCAAACAGATTCTCCTTTACGAAGCGTTAGGCTTCAAAGTTCCCCAATTTGCCCACCTACCGATGATTTTAGGAAGCGACAGGAGCAAACTTTCAAAGAGACACGGCGCTACTTCAGTTAAAGAGTTTAAAGAGAAGGGATATCTGCCAGAAGCCTTCGTAAACTTCTTAGCCCTTTTGGGATGGTATCCAAAGGACGGAAAAGAGGTCCTTTCAATGGAAGAGCTAATAGAAAGGTTTGAGATTAAAGACGTTAACAGTGCACCTGCAGTATTTGACACCACAAAGCTCAACTGGCTAAACCAAGTTTACATAAGACAATATCCGCTAAATAAGCTGACAGAACTTACAATACCCTACCTTAAAAAGGCAGGTTTAAACCCTGAAAACTTCCCGAGAGAGTGGCTTGAAAAGGTAATAGGCGTCGTAAGGGAATACTTTACTACTCTCTCAGACGCCCCCAAATACGCTGAGCTTTTCTTAAGAGACGACATAGAAATTGAGCCAGAGGCTTTAAAGTTCTTACAAGAAGAGCCTAAAAGGGTAGAAGTAATTAAGCTCTTTTACGAAAAGCTAAAAGGATTAAACGGAGAAATTGAACAAGAGAGCTTTAAGGCCTTAGTTAAGGAAGTGGGAAAAGAACTTAAAGCAAAGGGAAAGAACCTCTTTATGCCAATAAGGATAGGAATCACGGGAAAGACTAGTGGAGTTGAACTGCCTATACTCGCAGAGCTTTTAGGCAAGGAAAGGTTAATAAAGAGGTTGGAAAGGAGCCTATCCCAATTGAAGGAGATAGCTTGAAGCCGTTAATAGTAATTACCGGCCCAACAGCTACGGGAAAGACCGACTTCTCAATAAAGCTTGCAAGGGAAATAGGAGGTGAGGTAATCTCTGCCGACTCAATGCAGGTGTATAAGGGCCTTGATGTAGGAACCGATAAGGTCTCAAAGGAGATAAGGGACGAGATTCCCCACTACTTAATAGACGTAGTTGAACCTAATGAGAAGTTCTCCGTTGCAGACTTTGTTAAGGAAGCAGACAGGGCCGTAAGGGAGATATGGGAAAAGGGGAAATACCCTATAGTAGTAGGAGGAACCGGGTTTTACATAAGAGCTCTCCTTTACGGCCTACCTAAAACGCCTCCGTCAAGAGAGGAGATAAGGAAAGAGCTCTCAGAGATTGAGACTGAAAAACTCTACGAAGAAGTAAAGAAGGTAAGTCCTGAATACGCAGAGAAAGTGGGAAAGAGAGACAGGAAGAGGTTAATGAGAGCTCTTGAAGTTTACAGGATAACAGGAAAACCAATTACAGCCTTTAAACTGGAACAGGAAAAACCGAGATACCCGTTTTTAGGTTATTTCCTCTACAGAGACAGGAGAGAGCTCTACAAAAGAATTGAGGACAGAGTAGAGTCCCAGGTGAAAAGAGGGTTAATAGAGGAAGCTAAAAAGCTACTTTCCTACGACGAGAAACTAACGGCACTTCAAGCCTTAGGCTATAAAGAGATGAAAGGTTATTTGCAAGGAAAAATGGAACTAAAAGAGGCTAAGGAGCTTTTAAAGAGAAGGACAAAGGAGTTTGCAAAGAGACAGTTTACCTGGTTTAAAAGAGAAAAGGGATTTAAGTGGATAAACCTTTCAAAAGTCAGTCAAGACGAGTTAATTAAACTGATAAAGGAAGACCTAAAAAGGTTTAATCAGCATATATTAAAGAAATAAAACCAAAAAGAAGTGGGAGGAAAGATGAACCTTCAAGATGCGTTCTTAAACAAGCTAAGGAAGGAAAGGATACCTGTTAGCATCTTCTTAACAAAGGGAACCCGCCTTCAAGGAGTAATAACCTTTTTTGACCAGTTTACAGTTTTACTGGAAAACGGAGGGACCCAACAGTTGGTTTACAAGCACTCTATATCAACGATAGTCCCTTCAAAACCAATAAAACCGATATTTGTACAGAAAGAGGAAGGAGATGAATAAAACTATTCTCTTTGGGGGACTTACTCCCCTTCACGAGCTATTTATAAAAGGAGCGGTAGAAAGCTTAGGCTACAGAGCAAAGTTCCTCCCAACTCCAGACAACCAGTCTCTAAAGGTGGGAAGAGAGTACTGCAATAGGGGGATGTGTAATCCCACATACTACACTGTTGGAAACCTTATAAAGTTCTTAAAAGAGGAAAGCTTAAAAGGCGTTGACGTTGAAAATAGGTACACTTTCGTAACTGTAGGAGCCTGCGGTCCTTGCAGGTTTGGAATGTACGAAACAGAGTATAGACACGCCTTAAGGGAAGCAGGTTTTAAAAACTTTAGGATATCTATACTGAACCAGAGCGAACTTTCTTCAGAAGGTGATTTTAAACTCACGCCAAAGCTAACCTGGAACCTAATAAAAGCAGTCTGGCTTGCAGACGTAGTAAGGGATTTGGGCTACCAACTAAGGCCCTACGAAACGGAAAAAGGAAGCGTAGATGAGACTATAGAAGAAAGCTCTAAAGAGATTTACTCCCTTTTGAAAGAGGGAGCAGGAATTAAAGAACTAATAAGTTCTCTTAAGTCTTTAAGAAGGTCTCTAGAGAAACTAGACTTTAATTACACAAAAGTTAAGCCAGTTGTAAGCGTCATAGGAGAGTTTTGGGCTCATACGACAGAAGGAGACGGAAACTACAGAATCCACAGGTGGCTTGAAGAGCAGGGAGCAGAAGTTAGACCAGAACCGATTGCAGGCTGGATAGACTACCAGCTATTTATAGAAAAGGAAAAGGCAAAAAGGGATATTAGCGTAAAAGGATTCTCCCTGCCAAGGCTTAAAAGGCTATTAGCAGTAAAAGCGCTGTCTGTGGCTTTAAGGGGCCTTTACAACCTATTTAGAGCTCCATTCTCCTTTAGACCTAAACCTTTACCTTCCCAGAAACTCCTTGCAGAGCTTGCAGCTCCCTACTTTGACTATTTCGTAGTAGGAGGAGAAGGGCACCTGGAAGTTGCTAAGCACGTTTACAGCGTAAAGTATAAGAAGGCACACATGGTTTTATCGGTTAAACCTTTTGGCTGTATGCCTTCTACCCAAAGCGACGGAGCTCAAGTAAAAGTGCTCTCAGACTACCCTAACTCTGTTTTTATCTCAATAGAGACTTCAGGAGACGGAGAGGTTAACGTTAAAAGCAGAGTTTTAATGAAGCTCCAAGAAGCTCAGAAAGTAGCTCTTAAAGAGTTCAACGAGGCTTTAAATAAACTCGGTTTAAGCCATTCCCAATTTAAAGAGGTTTTCTCATTAAGGGAATTCAGGAAGCCCTTCATTAAACTCTCTAAAGACTACATAGGAACTTCAGCAAGAGCCCTATGGGGAAATAGAAGTAAGGTAATCTCTTCCTCTCAGCCTTCCTTTGAGGCAGTTTAATGGACTACCTCTACATAGAAAAAGTAGTTAAAGAAGCTAAAGACAGCATAGAGAAAGAACGGATAAAGGAAGTATTCTTAAAAGAGGAAAAGCTCTCTATTAAATTTGGGGAAAGACTGTTCTTAAATGCCTACTTTAAAAACCCTAACGCCTTTTTTATCTCAAGCCAACCTATAACAGAGTCAAAATTCCCCTATCTTTCACAAATAAAGGGAGCTTACGTAAAGGAGGTGATACTTCCCTATCCTGATAGGGTAGTTGAATTAACACTGGTTAAACCTGTTTCACCGGTAGAATTTGAGAAGTTTTACTTAATACTTGAGCTTACAGGGAAAAACGCAAATCTCTTCTTACTTGACTCAGAGCGGAAAATTAAGTTCCTCCTAAGAAGTGCAAAGTCATCGGTAAGGGAGCTCTCTATCAACTCCCCCTACACTCCCCCTCCTATGGAAAAGAGGGAATTTAGCACCCTAAAGTTCGGCAAGGTAAGCCCTCAAGGCATAGAAAAAGAACTCTACAAACACGCTCTAAAAATCTCTCCTCTAAACGCAAAAGAAATAGCTTATCTGTTTAAAGAGCTAAAAAATCTAAACAAAGCTTTTCACTCCTTTATGGAAAAACACGAGCAATCCAAAAGGGCCTACCTATATTACAAAAATGGAGAGCCCAAATTCTTAACCACTTTTCCCTATTCCTCTTTAAGAGAGTTTCCCTTCAAGGAATTTAAAGGAAAACTACCTTTTAGCTCCGCTTGGGAAGAGTTCTTTAAAGAGAAAGTAGTTAAAGAGGAAATCCAGAAACTAAAAAACCAGATACTGACGAACTTAAATAAAAGGCTCAAAACGCTTCTTAAAGAGAAAGAGGAGCTGGAAAGGAAAGAGGAGATAGAAAAGAAAGCCAAAGAGTTAAGGAGGATAGGTGAGCTATTAAAGGTAAACCTTTCTTTAGTAAAGGCTGGAAAAGAGGAGATAGAGCTCCTAGACTATGAAACCGGGGAAAAGGTAAAAGTTCCATTAAAGCCCAACTTATCTCCACAGAAGAACCTTGAAAACATCTTTAAAGAGTATAAAAAATTAAAGAGAAAGGCTCAAATCTCGGAAAAGAGGCTCAAAGAGTTAGAAGAAGAAATCTTAATTACTCAACTCTTAACGGACTTTGTAAGAGAGTGCGAAGAGGTAGAGAGGATAAAGGAGCTCTTACCTAAAAAGAGAGAAAAGAAAAGAGAGATAAGCAAAAGGTTAACCGTTTTTACCCTTCCTTCTGGGAAAAAGTTGCTTGTAGGAAGGAATGCACAGGAAAACGAGACAATCTCTCTAAAACTCTCCAATCCTTGGGAAATATGGTTCCACGCAAAAGGAGTACCCGGCTCCCACGTAGTGCTCAAGTTGAGGAAAGGAGAAAAAGCAACAGAGGAAGACCTTTTAATTGCAGCTTCGGCAGCAGCACACTTTAGCAAGGCAAAGAACTCAGGTAAAGTACCTGTTGACTATACTCTCATTAAAAACCTCAAGAAGCCTCCAGGCACACCCAAAGGCTTTATTACCTATAAAGGAGAAAAGACGCTATGGGTAAAACCAGAAGTCTTTGAAGAGAAGGTACTGAAAACGCCCCCGAAGGGGCAGTGAATTACTGAGAAGAAACGATAACTAAAGAAGTTATAAGGACAATAAGGATGTATATTCCAAACACCCCGTAGAGAAGAAGTTTCTTAATTGGGCTGTTCTCCATTATCCCCTCCTTCAAAATGGGCTTTAAGAGCTTTTAGCTCAGACTCAAACCTGTCCCTGTTTAGAAAGACAACAACGTAATGGCCTACGATACCTTTTAAGGAAAACATAGCAGATATAACGAAAAGGAGTCTTGCTATAAAGTGGGCAGTGGTTCCAACTGGAAAGTAAAACTTCCACAAGTAAAGAAGAGGTAAAAGGAAAACTCCTCCAAAAAGGAGGAAGTAAGTAAAGAGGTTGGGTTTAAAGAAGCTAAGTTCCTCCTTAAAAGCCTTCCTAACAAAGGATTCTACCTCTTCCCAACTTCTTCCTTCCCTTCTAAGCTCCTCCACTTTTCTAAGGAGCTCCACTTTCCCTTTTAAGAAACTCTCTTTAATTCCAATTATTCCAGCCATAACCACTACCCTTTAGCTAAAAGGAGGAGCCTAAGCTCCTCCTTCAAGTTTAGACTTAGCAAGAGCGTAAGTAATCCAAGCTACGCACACCCACCATATAAAAGATATGATAAGCCACATAACTTTTCACCTCCCCTTTAGTGTTCAGCTGCCTCTTCAATCTCTCTTCTTAAGCTCTCAGGAGAGATTTTAAAGAGGAACATCTTGTAAACCCAAGCTTGGTAAGCGATAACGATAGGAGTAAAGATAATTGCCGCAATGAGCATAACTGTAAGGGTTAACTGGCTTGAAGCACCGTTATAGATAGTAATAGAGTGCTCAAGTCCTAAGCTGGAAGGAACTGCAAGGGGATAAGCTCCAAACATTACGGCAAATCCTGCAAATAGGAAGGTAAGAGTTGAAAATAGAAAGGCTTTAGCACCATCTACGCTCCTAACGGCAAGAAGCCATCCTACAGCACAGAGAGCAGCAAGGACAATAAGTATAAGCTCAATTGCCGGGAACCTAAATAGAGCGTGATGTAGAACGCCGTTAGAGTCTAACATACTTGCAATCTGTTGGAACATGTCGGGAGGAAGTTGAAGGTACTTTTGTGCAAGTTCAGGGTTGTTTACCTTAAAGGATATGTTGTAGGCAAGGGCTGTACAGATTACGTACATAATAACAAAAGGAAGCCACACCTTTAGTCCAATGCTTCTTGCCCTTTCGGCAATTGTCCCTTCGGTCTTCCACAGGAGCCAAGAGATACCGTGCATAACGATAAACAGAACCGTAGTAATTCCAACCAAAAGTCCGTAAAGACCGTGGAACTTAAATGGGTTAACGAGGTTAATAAAGCTTATAGGGAACTTCTCAGCATATACAAAGCCTAAAAGTTTATTACCTTCAATTGCCATATTCTTAATTGGAAGTCCTGCAAGGATGTTTCCGATGGCTACACCTATAAGGAGGGCTACCACAAAGGAGGAAACTGTAATGCTAACATCCCAGAACTTCTTCCAGCCTTCACTTTCCTCTTTACTTCTAAACTCAAATGAAACGGCCCTATAGATGAGAGCAAGTAGAACTACAAAGAGAGCAATGTAGAGTGAGCTAAAGAGGGCAGCGTAAAGCTCGGGAAAAGCAGCAAAGGCCGCACCACCAGCAGTAATGAACCAAACCTCGTTTCCGTCCCAGACAGGACCGATAGCGTTTATGTTAACCCTTCTCTCAATGTCGTTCTTTGCAACAAAGAGGTGCAGTATTCCAACCCCCAAGTCAAAACCGTCAGTAACTATATATCCCGCAATCAGTATCGTTACCAAAATTGCCCAAATAGTCTGTAAGTCAAAGTGCATAACCCACCTCCTCCATTAGTAGAGTTCGGCCTCTTTTTCTGGACCTTTAGTAGCAAACTTAGCAAGAAGGTAAAAGTCCGCAATAGCAAGGCCTGTAAAGGTTAAAGCAAATAGGATGTAAGTAATTACAACTTCTACATTGGTTAAAGGAGAAACTGCTTGAGCAGTTTTAAGGCCTATTTCTGCAAGCTTGATTTTTCCATAATCGTCAGTTAGCGGGTAAACGATCCAAGGTTGCCTTCCAACTTCTGCAGTAGCCCAACCGAGCCAGCAAGCAATGTATGGAAGAGGTAGGGAGTAGAGAGCAACTTTTAAGAAGCCGTTAGCGTTTTCAAGGTCTTTATACTTAGCAAGTCCCCAGATAAAGAGTAGGACAAAGAAGAACCCTAGGTAAACCATCAGGTGAAATGCCCAGAAGACGAAGTTTACAGGAGGTATGTAGTTCCCAGGGCCAAACTGAGCTTCAAACTTCTTCTGAAGGTCCTTAGCACCTAAAAGCTTACCGTTAAAGTCGTGTGTTGCTAAGAAGGAAAGGAGACCGGGAATTGGAAGTGGTATTTCAACTACGTTCTTCTGAGCCTTCTGGTCTGCCCAAGCAGCTAAGAGTACAGGAGCTCCTTGCTTGGTCTCCCAAAGAGCTTCCATTGCAGCAAGCTTTGTGGGTTGAGTTTTAGCAACTTCGTGGGCGTGAATGTCGCCAATTACTATCTCTCCAACTGAAGCTATAAAACCAAAGATAAGTGCAATGTAGGCAGACTTTTTAAAGAACTCTACATTCTGCTTCCTTAAAAGGTGATAAGCACTAACAGAGAGAACAAAGATAGCAGATAAGACCATTCCAGCTGTTGCAGTGTGCCAGAACTTAACGTCTGCAACTGGGTTAAACACTACAGCCCACCAGTCTGAAAGAACCGCTCTCTTTCCAGCAGCAGCCATTTCTACCTTAGCGCCAACCGGGTGTTGCATCCAGCCGTTAGCAATGAGTATCCAAAGAGCAGAGAGGTTTGAACCGATAGATGAAAGCCAAGCAGCTAGTAGGTGAACTGCCTTTGGAACCTTGTCCCAGCCAAAGAGGAAAACTCCCATAAAGGTTGACTCCATGAAGAAGGCAAGAAGTCCCTCAATGGCAAGGGGAGCTCCAAAGATATCACCAACGAACCTTGAGTAAACAGACCAGTTCATACCGAATTCAAACTCGTGGACAAGGCCCGTTGCTACTCCGAGAGCGAAGTTAATGGCAAAGAGCTTGGACCAGAACTTGGCCATGTCTCTGTAAATCTCTTTGCCGGTAGCGTAGTGTAGGGTAAGCATAATTGCAGACAGCGTTGACAGCCCTAAAGTTAGAGGGACGAATACAAAGTGGAAGAAGGCTGTCATCGCGAACTGCAATCGCGATACAAGCAGTACGAAGTCCATAGCGGCACCTCCCTAAAGTTTTTAAAACTCTTATTCTTAATTTCCAAAGTTAGATTATATCAAACAGAAACTAATACTTAATACCTAAAGGTAGATGAAATATTCAAATTTTCTCATATTATTTCAGTGCCAATCCCTTCTTGTGTAAACATCTCAAGGAGTATAGAGTGCTTTAGCCTACCGTCTATTATGTGAGCCTTCTTAACGCCTCCTGTTAAAGCAACCTCACAGGCCTTAACTTTCGGTATCATCCCTCCCGAGACTACCTTGGAAGATATTAGCTTGGGGAGCTCTTCTCTCCTTAAACTCCTCATCAGGTTCCCTTTCTTATCTTTTATACCTTCTACATCTGTAAGAATTATAAGCTTCTCAGCCTTTAAGGCAGCTGCCACCTCTCCCGCCACTAAATCTGCGTTTATGTTATAAGCTTCAAAGTCCTCCCCAATTCCTACAGGTGCTATTACAGGAATAAATTTAGACTCTAAAAGCTTCTTGACAATTTCCGGGTTAACCTCTTTAACCTTCCCCACAAATCCAAGGTCTATTATCTCAGGAGCTCTAACCTCTTGAAGGTACTTTTCGTAGTCTATCTTCTCTGCAACTATAAGGTTTCCGTCTTTGCCTGAAAGGCCAACGGCATTTCCACCGTGGGAGTTTATTAGCTTCACTATCTCCTTGTTAACCTTTCCCACTAAAACCATCTCAACAACATTCATAGTTTCTCTATCTGTTATCCTCATTCCACCAACGAACTTACTCTCTATGTTGAGCCTCTTTAAGAGCTCCCCTATCTGAGGCCCTCCCCCGTGAACCACTACAGGGTTTATTCCAACGTACTTTAAAAGGACTATATCCTGAGCGAATGCCTCCTTTAGCTCTTCGTTTACCATAGCGTTTCCGCCGTACTTTATAACCACAGTCTTACCGTAAAAGTGTCTAATGTAAGGAAGCGCTTCTAAGAGAGTACTTACTTTCTCTATGGTCCTCTCCATCTCTTTACCCCACACTAAAAGTTCTAAAAGCTCCAATTTGGTATTCTAAGGCTTTCAAGTTTAAATAGGAAGGAGGAGAAGGTGAAAGAGCTTTTCCCCTTTATAGGCTTTGAGGAAGGTAAGTTAAAGGTAGAAGGAGTTTTCGTTGAAGAAGTAGCAAGGAAAGTAGGAACTCCGGTTTACATATACAGCAAAAGGGCAATAGAAGAAGCTTTTAAAGAGTTTAATTTTACCTACCTTACTGCGTTTGCGGTTAAGTCAAACTCAAACGTGTCAATTTTAAGACTTTTAAAAGACCTTGGGGCAGGAGCAGACACCGTCTCAATAGGCGAGATATTTAGGGCCTTAACAGCGGGAATAGAGCCTAAAAAGATAGTCTTTGCAGGTGTAGGGAAGAGGGAAGAGGAGATTGAGTTTGCCCTTGAAAGGGGAATTTTAATGTTCAACGTTGAAAGTAAAGGGGAGCTCTTAAAGATTGAAGAGGTAGCAAAGAAGTTAAACAAAAGAGCTCCCGTTGCCGTTAGGGTAAACCCTGAGGTTGACCCAAAAACCCACCCCTACATAGCCACAGGCTTAAAAAACAGCAAGTTTGGAGTGGACTTTGAATCTGCACTTGAACTCTACAAAATAGCAAAAGAGAGCAAATACCTTGAACCTATAGGAATTCACTTTCACATAGGCTCCCAGATTAAGGAACTCAGCGCCTTTAAGGAAGCCTCCCTTAAAGTAAGGGATTTTGTAAAGGAACTAAGAAGTGAAAGGATAGAGATAGAGCTCTTTGATGCAGGAGGCGGAATAGGGATAAACTACGAACCTTTTAAAGAACCCCCTTCTGTAAGAAAATTATCAGAAATCCTAAAACCGATAGTAAAGGAGCTTGGGTTAAAGCTAATCTTAGAGCCGGGGAGAAGAATTGTTGGAAACGCAGGAGTATTAATTACCCAAGTTCTTTACGTTAAAAGGAACAAAGAAAAGACTTTTTACATAGTTGACGCAGGAATGAACGATTTAGCAAGGCCTTCTTTATATAAAGCTTATCACTACATTGACGGAACGACCTATAAAGAGAAACGGGTAAAAGCAACGGTTGTAGGCCCCATATGTGAAAGTGGAGACGTGTTTGCTGAAGACAGAGAGCTACCTGAACTAAAGGAGGGAGACTACCTTGCAATCTTCAGCACCGGCGCTTACGGCTTTTCAATGGCTTCAAATTACAACTCAAGGCCAAGACCTGCTGAAGTCTTAATAGATGGAGACGGCTATAAGGTTATAAGAGAAAGGGAAACTTTAGCCTCTTTAATAGAGAGGGAGTTTTAAAGTTTCCTTCCACAGGCAAGGAAAATGGGATAGTCCTTGCCGTTTCTTTCTATAGAGTGAACTACCCTAAAAACATAGGGCTCTAACCTTGCATCCTTAAAGTAGCGGAAAATCTCTTCTTTAGAGAAGCCAAAGTGGTAAACGCCTTTATTACTCTTATGAAAAGAACCGTCCTCTTTAACCAAGTCTCCAACAGCAAGGAAGCCTCCAACTTTAAGACGAGAGGAAATCCTGTTAAATAAAGAGGGAACGTCTTTAACGTGGTGGAGGGTCATGTGGAGGACAACCAAGTCAAACTCTCCCTCTGGGAGCTCCTTCTCGGCATCTAAGAAAAGAGGGTAAATATTACTGACTTTGTACTTTTCTATCTTTTCCTTTAAAACAGAGAGCATCCCTGAAGAGGAGTCAAGGGCATAAATTTTCCCCACAAAGGGCTGGATGTAAAAAGTCAAAAGCCCCGTTCCCGCCCCTATCTCTAACACCTTCCAGTCCTTTGAAACCGGAAGGAGGTTTAGAAGGGAAGAGCCCACCTTCCTTGCGTTAATTACCCTTGAAGGTTTTTCATCCCAACTCTTTGCAACCTCGTCAAACAGACTCACTTTACCTCCAAAACAAAAGGGCCCCAACAGGGGCCCTTCTAATGATAGCCTTAGACTTAGAGATTAAACATCGTAGTAGAGCATAAACTCCATAGGAGTAGGTCTTAACCTTACAGGCTCAATTTCCTCCTTGCGCTTATACTCAATGTAGTCCTCTAAGAACTGCTCGCTCATTACGCCACCCTTTGTAAGGAACTCATAGTCCTTCTCAAGGGCGTCAATTGCCTCTTCTAAAGAACCGGGAACTGTTGGAACTTCAGCAAGCTCTTCCGGTGGAAGGTCGTATAGGTTCTTGTCAACAGGCTCTCCCGGGTGAATCTTGTTCTCTATACCGTCAAGCCCTGCCATTAAGAGGGCCGTAAAGGCTAAGTAAGGAGCTCCTGAAGAATCAGGGAACCTAACTTCTATCCTCTTTGCCTTAGGTGAAACTACGGCAGGAACCCTTATTGCTGCTGAGCGGTTCCTTGCAGAGTAGCAGAGGTTAACCGGAGCTTCATATCCTGGAACTAAACGCTTATAAGAGTTTACAGTTGGGTTTGTAAAGGCACAAACCGCCTTAGCGTGCTTGATTATTCCCCCTATAAAGTAGAGGGCAGTTTCAGAAAGTCCCCCGTAGCTGTCTCCGTGGAAGAGGTTTTCTCCGTTTTTCCATACTGACATGTGGGTGTGCATACCTGAGCCGTTATCTCCAAAGAGGGGCTTTGGCATGAAAGTTGCAGTTTTCCCAAACATCTTGGCAACGTTCTTAACTATATACTTTAACCACTGAACGTTATCTGCAGCTTCAATTAAATTACCAAACCTAAAGTCAATCTCGCACTGACCGCCAGTTGCAACCTCGTGGTGGAGGGCTTCAATAACAAGCCCAGCCTCTTCCATCTTCATTGACATTATCTTTCTAATGTGGTCAAGCTGGTCGTTTGGAGGAACGGGGAAATAACCGCCCTTTACCTTAACCTTATGACCTAAATTGGGGTTCTCCTCAGCTCCTGTTCGCCAAATACCCTCTACGCTGTCAACTTCGTAAAAGCTGTAGTTCATCCCAACATCGTACTTTACATCGTCAAACACGAAGAATTCAGGCTCTGGACCACAGTAAACAGTATCGCCGATACCTGTTGACCTCAGGTACTCAAGGGCTTTTTTAGCAATGTTCCTTGGGTCTTTGTGGTAAGGCTCTTTAGTAATAGGGTCAACTATGTCGGCGATAACAACTAAAGTGGGTATCTCAGAAAGAGGGTCAACAGTTGCAGTTGTTGGGTCCAGCTTAAACATCATGTCGCTTGCGTTAATAGGCTGCCACTGGCGAATGGAAGAGCCGTCAAAGAAGAGTCCCTGCTCAAAGCTCTCTTCGCTTATTTCGTGGGCAGGGAAGGTAATGTGGTGCCAGGTTCCAAACATGTCGGTAAAGCGAAGGTCAACAAACTTAATACCTTCTCTTTGGATTAGTTCAACTACCTCTTTTGGATTGGTAGGCCTCATAGGTACCCTCCTTATTTTAAATTGCGTTATCTCCTCTTTCTCCTGTCCTTATTCTCACTGCGTCGTCAACCGGAATAACAAAGACCTTACCGTCGCCGATTCTCCCTGTCCTTGCGGCGTTTACTATAGTTTCAACGACTTTCTCAACTATTGAATCTGGAACAACTACCTCTACTTTAACTTTCGGGATAAAGTCAACTACGTATTCTGCTCCCCTGTAAAGTTCAGTGTGTCCCTTTTGCCTTCCAAAGCCTTTAACTTCAGAAACTGTAAGCCCTTGAACTCCTATTTCAGTTAATGCGTCTTTTACTTCCTCTAACTTAAAAGGCTTTATTATTGCTTCTACTTTTTTCATTACTAAACCTCCCTTTTAGGCTGCCATTTATTTTAACAAAGTCGGTGCCAATTTAAACAGAAAGCAAACTAAAAGGAAAAGCTTTAACAAGTGCACTAAACTTGTGCAACTTCCTTCTCTTTAATGTTCAATTTCTGTGCACATTTGTCGCAAAGCCCGTAGAACTTATACTCTATATCCTCAACCACATATCCCTTCTTCTCCACTTTTCTACAAGTATAGCGACAAAGTGGAGTCTCTACATCTTCTATCTTACCGCACTCCCTACATATAAAGTGGTGGTGGTGGTCGGTTCTTTTTTCAAAGTGGGATTGTTTGTTAACTATTATCTCCTTTATCTTACCTTCCGAGACTAGCTCCTTTAAAACTCTGTAAACCGTTCCAAGGCTTATTGAGGGGAGCTCCTTTTTTGCCCTCTCGTAAACCTTTTCTGCAGTTGGATGGTCGTTTGAAGATTGAACTACCCTGTAAACGGTAGCTTTCTGTTTCGTATTTCTCTTTTTCTTCAAATTCTTCCTCCTTAATCTTAACTTAATCTTTCGTTATTAAATTTAATAATAACTATTACCGTTAAACAAGAACCCCTTGCGCTAAAAGCACAAGGGAAGGGCAGAGCTAAAAGCGAATTTCATCCTCAGGGTAAGCCCTAATCTTGTGAATTGAAAGGTCTGAGCCTTGAAATTCCTCTTCTTCTGTAAGGCGAAGACCTACTAGAGCTTTAAGAGCTCCGTAAAGGACAAAGCCGGCAACAACGGCGTAAATGACAGTTATTAGGGCTCCAAACAGCTGAGACAAGAAAGAGACTCCACCTAAGCCCCAGAGGAGTTTTTTACCAAATATACCTGCAGCAATCCCTCCCCATATTCCGTTAAGGCCGTGAAGGGGAACGACTCCTAAAACATCGTCAATCTTTAATTTCTCCTGCTCTAAGATGAAAGCTTTAACGAATATGAAGGCAGCTATGAAGCCTATTAAGAGAGCTCCAATTGGATTAACTACATCTGAACCTGCACATATTGCAACAAGACCTGCAAGGGCTCCGTTGTGGATAAATCCAGGGTCGTTCTTACCGAAAACAAGTCCTCCTATTATCCCTCCGGCAGTTGCCATAAGGGAGTTAACCGCAACAAGACCTGAAATGTCAGCAAGCTTTTGGGAGCTCATAACGTTAAATCCGAACCATCCGATTATTAAAATCCAGCTTCCCAGAGCAAGGAAAGGTATGTTGCTAACGGGTATAGGTTTAGACTTACCTTTAAAATACCTACCTTGACGGGCTCCAAGGAGAAGAATTGCAGGAAGGGCAATCCACCCTCCTAAACCGTGGACAACCATTGAGCCTGCAAAGTCGTGAACGGGAGCTCCGAAAAGAGACTTTACCCAGCTCTGAAAGGCAGGAGACCACCTTTCACCCCATATAAGTGCCTCAAAAATAGGATAGATAATTCCTGCAAGGAAAAATCCTGCAGTAATGTAAGGCTTAAACTTCATCCTCTCTGCCACTCCACCTGAGACAATCGCAGAGATGCAAGCTGCAAACATTAGAAGGAAAAAGAACCTTACAAGTTGGAGTCCGTGGTCAAGGAAAAGGGTAGAAGCGTCCTTTACAAAACAGACTTTGTGGGCAAGGGGATAACCTATAAAGTAGTAGGCGATAGTGGCTACAGCTACATCAACAATTATCTTTACAAGGGCGTTGACTTGGTTCTTCTTCCTAACTGTTCCGGCTTCTAAAAAAGCAAAGCCTGCGTGCATTGAGAGAATCATAACTGCCCCTGCAAGCAGGTAAAAGATGTTTAAAGAGCGGACAAGCTCTTTAATCCCCTCTTCCATCTTTAAACCTCCTCCCTTTTTGCTTTTAAGGTTAAGCAATTCTCATGCCAAAGTTAAGCTGGTAGAATTTGAAAAACTCAAGAAGGAGAGACACATGAAAAGGATAATACCTTTAGCGTTTATAACCTTACTCTCCTCCTGTTCCTTAAACCCCTTTTCAAAAGGAGAAGTAGAGTATAAACCGTATGTTCCCAAGGAAGAGACCGTAAAAAGCCCTTATCAAGGGGTCAAGAACGTTGTTTACTATATGAAAAAGGAATTTACCCCTTTAGAGGGAGAAGTAGTTTTAAACAGCTATGACGGCTACGTTATTGACGCAGGAAAAGATAAAGGGGTTTCAGTAGGGGACAGGTTTATAACCGAAAGCGGGGCAGTTTTAAAGGTAGTGAAGGTAAGTAAAGAGTATTCGGTAGCTCTACCTACCCTTGGTAAACCGGTAATAGGGGAAAAGGCAGAAAGGCTCCTCTTTAATAAAGTTCTCTTCCTTGACTTTACAAAGGGTAAAGGGAAAAAACTCTACAGAGAGCTTAAAGAAGAAGTCCCTTCTTTGAAACTTGCAAGCTATAAAGAGGGAGAAAACTTTAAGGAAAAGTTCCACCTTAAGTTCCCTTCAGACTTTAAGAGGAAGGTCCCTGCAGATAAGCTAACTGGCTACGACGGGTACATAGTGGTTTCAGACCTTGGAGCCGAAGTTTACGACTCAACTAAGAAGTTATTAAAGATATTTCCTTGGAACGGAGCTCCCGTTTCATCCTATTCCCTCGCTCCAGGTTCAGGCTACAAGGTGGTTTTAGACTTTAAAGGCCACGCAACGAGCCTTTTCGTAGGGAACATAGATTCTTCGCCAGAAGAGGAGATTGTAATAACAACAGAAAACGACATAAGGGTTTACAGGGCAACTCCCTACGGAGTTAAATTGGCTTACAAGTTCTCAAACCCATTTAAAGGCTCTTACCTTTTCCACATCTGTCCCGTTGACCTTAACGGGGATGGGAAGGACGAGTTCGTTATAGACGGGTTCTACAAGGACTCAAAGAGCGTAGAATCTGGACTCTTTAAGGTAGTTAAAGGTAAACTGGTTAAAGTTGCTGGGAGCTCCCTAATCCTTTCAGGCTTTGACACAAACGGAGACGGGGAAAACGACGAGATATTCGGCCAAGAAGTAAGCTCTGAAGGGGACAAGCTCTTTGGAAAAAGAGTTTGGGAGCTAAAAGTTAAGGAGCATACATTAACAAAGGTAAAAGAGGTTAAAGTTCCGCAAGGATTTCAGGTAACGAGCGCTCAGATGTTTAAAAGCTCTGGAAAGTATTACTTTGCGTACTACGACCTTAATTACTACTTAAAAGTTTCAGACGGGAAAGAAGTTCTGTGGAGCTCCCCCATCCAGATAGGAGCTTCTCCAAACTGCCTTTACTGGTACGACGGAGACATGCTCGTAAGCTACTACATTACTCCAAAACCAAAGCCTATAGACATAGACTCAGACGGCAACCAAGAGGTCCTCTTTTCCCAGAACAAGAACGCAGTTCCCGGCATTTTAAGGAACATATACAGCTTTGACGGAGGAAGAATACTCCTACTTTACAAAGGAAACACAGGCTTTAGCTGGGAAGAGGCAACTCCCCCCATATACAAGATGGGAGGAATAGAAGAGTTTGGATACCTCCCTCAGTACGACCTATTCGTAGCCATATTCACAAAAGTAGGAATCTTACAGAACCCCAAGTCTAAACTTTTATTTATAAAACCTGAGATTTAGGGAGACTGCATGGAGGCTTTACAGAAAATCAAGGAATTTTTCAATTCAAGAGAATTTGAAGTTGCAATAATAGGAGGTTCCGGAATAGACATAGGGGAAGGAGTAAAAAGCTTACCTTACAGGGAAATTCCCGGGATGCCCGTTCCTAAAGTCCCGGGGCACAAAGGAAATTTAAAGCTCCTTGAAATAGGAAGGAAAAAGGTTCTCTTCTTTGAAGGAAGGTTCCATTACTACGAAGGAAGGGAAGACTGGGAGATAAGGTACATTCCTTGGCTGTGCTCTAAGCTTGGGGTCAAGCTCTTTATACCTACCTGTGCTTCAGGTGCAGTTTCAAGGAAGGCTGCAAGGAGCTCTGTAGGGATAGTTTACGACCACATAAACCTACTGGGAAGAAATCCATTAGTTGGGCTAATAGAAGAAGCAGGGGAAAAGGTTTTCGTTAACGGCAAGGAGTTTTACGACAAAGAAGTAGTAAAAGCGTTTGTGAGAAAAGCCATTGAGCTAAAAGTAAACGCATCTGAAGTGGTCTTGGCCGCAACTTTGGGCCCAAACTACGAAACCTTCACAGAGGTAAGGTTTTTAGAGCTACTGGGAGCAGACTGCGTAAGCATGTCAACGGTTCCTGAGGTTATAGCTTCCAACTTTTACGGGATGAGAACCTGCGCTTTAACGGTTATCACTAACGATACCTTAAACTTAAAGGCAGGACACGAGGAGGTTTTAAAAGAGTCAACGAGGAAGGGAAGAGAGCTTTCAAGACTTATAAAGGAAACCTTAAAGGAGATTGAGCTTTAAAAAGGCCCTTTCAAGCTCCCTCTTACACCTTTGGCAGAAGTCTTCCCCTTTAAGGTCAACTTCAAAGAGGGAGTTGGAAAAGTGCATTACGCACTCCGGCAAGGGGCAGTGGGAGAGGCCGAAAACGTGGCCCATTTCGTGGGTTATCTCTTTCCTTAACCTACTCTTAAAGAGTTCCAACTCTTGGCTTTCAAGCCTAGCATAGGAGACGATAAAACCGTTAAAGGGAAAAGCAAGGCCAAAGACAAAGTTTAAGCCGTTAGAGTAAAGGTCGTAGGAAGTTATTCCCCCTACAAACAAGAAACCTTTAGGTTTTAAGGAAAGAAGCTTTTCAAGTTGAACTTCTGCAAGGAGCTGACCGTCTCTTTCTCCTTGAAACTGGGGGCGGAGCTCCCCCAAAAAGAGACACTCTAAAGGGAACTTCTCCTTTATAACTCCTTTAGACTCAACTAAAAGGAACTTTGGGAGCTCCCCTATACCAAAAAGGGCAACTTTCTTCATTAGTTAGTTAAACTCTCCTTCTCTTTCAATATCTCTTTAAGCTCGTCCGTCGTAAACTTGTACTCTTGGGAACAGAAGTTGCACTTAACAGAAGCTCCTCCTTCCTCTATAAGTTTTTCAATCTCCTCTTTGGGCATGGCTATTAAGCCCCCTTTAGCAACCTCTTTACTACACTTACACTTGAAAGAGAGCTCCTTCAAGGCCAAAAGTTCAGTTGTAAAGCCCTTAAAGAGCATTTCTACAATGTCCTCAGGCCTTTTTCCTCCCTTTATTAAAGAGCTAACCGGAGGAAGGTTTTTTACGTTCTCCTCAAGCCTTGAAAGGGCCTCTTCGGTAGCTCCCGGAAGGGGTTGAGCGAGGAAACCTCCCGCAGCCTCAACTTTTCCACTCTCACCTACCAAAACTCCTATTCCAACTGCCGAAGGTATCTGCTCAGACTTTAAAAGGTAGTAAGCAATGTCTTGGGCAATTTCACCGGAAACTATGGGAACGGAGCTCTCATAAGGAGTTCCAAAGCCAAAGTCCTTTACAACTGTCAAAGTTCCTTTACCTACGGCCTTAGCAATGTCAAACTTCCTCCTTCCTCCCTCCTCCTTTACAAAGGTTTCAACTTGCGGGTTTTGAACAAAGCCCCTAACTTCACCTTTTGCATTGGCCTCCGCCACAACGAGACCTACGGGGCCGTCCCCTTCTATTTTAAGTAAGACTCTCTGCTCAGTTCCGTGCTTTAAAAGGGAGGTTAAAAGGAGAGCTCCCGTTAAAGCCCTTCCTAAAACTGCAGTAGCCATAGGAGAGAGCTTATGGCGAAGCCTTGCAACATCGCAAAGATTGGTAGTCCTTACAACAAAAGCTCTAAGGGCATCCTCTCTGGTTATAGCTATCACGCCGTAGTCTCTATCTCCAAAGTAGTTCTTTAAATCCCTCTTTACATCTTCGGTTAACTCCTTTACCAAAGACTCCCTGTCAGGTAGCTTTCTAAACTCCTTCTCCATCTTCCCTCCTAAAACAACTTCCTTTAACTTCTACCTTTGCTTTACAACTTCAAGGGTGTTTAAGTCTAAAACCATATTGTCGTAAGCAGCTATAGTTTTAACTCCTGTCAACTTCTCTATTGAAAGAGCAACCTCCCAAGGTTTGGCAGAGAGCATCCCCCTTCCAAAGTGGGTTAAAAGGGCAAGTTTTGGCTTAACCTCTCCTATAATGACCTTTGCCTCTTCAGCACTGAGGTGGTCTATAAGCGGGTTTTTTTTAAAAAGAGTAGTGTTAACTATAAGGAGGTCTGAACCTTTATAAGCTTCAATTAGCTTTTCAAAGAACTTAGTATCGGAAGTATAAGAAAGAGTAAGCCCTTTGTAGGAAAAGAGCGCTCCGTAAGTCTCTACTCCGTGAACGTTCTTTACGGGAAACCTAACGGAAAAGGAGCCTAAGTTAAACTCTGCCCCTTCCTTAATTATCAAAGTCTCTTTAACGTTCTTCCTAACAAACTCAAGCACTACCGGGTCTTGACTAATAGCGTCCTCAGGACACAGCAAAGTTCCCCTTTTACTTTTACCGCCTAAAGTCATAGACTCTAAAATGTGATTAGCGTCTGCACAGTGGTCTAAGTGCCTGTGGGAAAGAAGGACAACTTCAGTCCAGTAGGGCTCTATCCCCTTCCTGTGGGAGTGAACAAAAGCTCCCGGCCCCGGGTCTAAGTGAGTAAAAGAGTTCTCAAAACCAAAATAAATACCCCCAGCCTGCCTCAGGAAACCAAAAGCTGAATACCTTGCTCCTGCAGTTCCGAGAAATACCAGCTTGTCTTTTAAAGTCTCTTTGTTAAGCTTCAAGCTTGACAGATTCCCCTTTTCGTGGCTTTGATAAAGTCAACAAACTCTAAGACTTCCTTCACTTCTTTAAACTCCTCTTTAACCTTCTCAAGGGCCACCTGAAGGGGTTCTTCGGTCTTAAAGGCCATTTCAAAAGCAGTAGAGAGGGCCTTAATTACCTCTTTTGAAAAGCCCCTCCTTTTAAGGCCAACTATGTTTATACCTACAAGGCGAGCTCTGTTGCCTTGAGCAACCGTGTATGGAGGAACATCTCTGTGAACGGCGGAAGCTCCCCCTATCATGGCGTGCTTTCCTATCCTTACAAACTGGTGTATTCCCGTTAGTCCTCCAATTACGGCAAACTCGCCAATTTCAACGTGGCCTGCTATTTGGACTCCATTGGCAACTATGGCCTTGTCTCCAATAAAGACGTCGTGGGCAACGTGAACGTAAGCCATTAAAAGGACGTCGTTCCCTACTTTTGTTATTCCTCCCCCTCCTTCTGTCCCCCTGTGAATTGTTACGTACTCCCTAACTTTTACCTTGTCGCCTATTATTACCTTCGTCTCCTCTCCCTTATATTTTAGGTCTTGAGGCTCAACCCCTATGTGGGAAGCAAAGATTACACAATCTTTACCTATTTCAACATCCCCGTCTATGTAAGCTCCACTTTTTATCACAGTTCCTTTCCCTACCTTTACCTTAGGACCAACAAAGGCAAATGGCTCTACAATTACTCCTTCATCAAGCTCTGCTCCTTTTTCTACCACGGCAAGGGGAGAAACCTTAACCATTACTGCTCCTTGGAGTTATCATAGCCATAATTTCCGCATTACAAACCAGTTTATCGTCAACAAAGGCTTCCCCTTTCATTTTTGACATTTTCCTTTTAATTACCGTAGGCTCAAGGACAAACTTTACGGTGTCCCCGGGCCTAACAGGATGCCTGAACCTTGCCTTATCTATACCCATAAAGTAAACGACGAACTCTTTCGGGGAAAGGTTAAAGGACTTAAACATTAAGATGCATCCAACTTGGGCCATAGCTTCAATTAAGAGAGCTCCAGGGAAAATAGGATGGCCGGGGAAGTGTCCCTGGAAAAAGGGCTCGTTCATGGTAACGTTCTTAATTCCCACTATCCTCTCTTTTGGCACAAATTCAACTATTCTATCTACCAAGAGGAAAGGATAACGGTGAGGGATAACTTCCATAATCTCAGTTATGTCCATTACCACTTCTTTACCTCCCTTAAAAGGACTACTGCCTGAGCTGAGATGCCCTCCCCTCTGCCTTCAAATCCCATTCCTTCGGTGGTTGTAGCCTTCACGGAGACCTTATTTTTGCTTATAGAGAGAGCTCCAGCTATGTTCTCTTCCATCTTGTCTTTATAAGGAGCAAGCTTAGGCCTCTGGGCAACTACAACAGAGTCTATGTTAACTACCTCGTATCCTTCACTCTTAATTAACTCTTTCACTTTCATTAAAAGTTTAAGGCTTGAGATATCTTTAAACTCTTTGGTAGGTGGAAAGTAATACCCTATGTCCCCTAAACTGAGAGCTCCCAAAAGAGCGTCGCAAATAGCGTGAATTAAAACGTCAGCATCGGAATGTCCTAAAAGTCCTTTAGGGTAGGGTATTTTAACTCCTCCTAATATAAGTTCCCTACCCTCAACGAGCTTGTGGGCGTCATACCCGATTCCCACCCTAAACATCTAGGCAAGCCTGCTCCTTACGAGTTTCTCTATCTCTTCCCTTATAACCTTTTCTGCAATTTCCGGTATCACCTCCCAAGCAACTTCCCTTACAATCTCCTCAACCTTCTCAGGAGGAAGTTCTACCTTTCTAGATTCCACCTTTTCCTTTACCTCCTCTGAAGTCCTTTCTACGGCCTTTTCAAGGAGCTCTTCTCTATTCCCCTCAACCTGGGGAACAACCTCGGGCTCTCTAACCTCCACAACTTCAATAGGAGACTCTTCTAAACCTCCAGTTTCTACAACTTCAACCTCTTCAGGTTCAAGAGAAATTTCAGCTGAGGTCTCGTGAAGACCCAACGCAGACTCAACAGGCTGAGGCTTTTCAAGACTCCCAACTTCCCTAACTGCATCAAGGAGCTCTTGGGCAGTAAAGGGTTTTTTAAGGGCTTTAACTGCTCCAAGCTCCACTGCTTTTGAGGGATTAAAACCTTCCGATTCATACCCAATAGCTATTACGGGAACACCAAGCTCTGAAAGCTCCTTAATCACTTCGTAAGAAGTCCCGCCGGAAAGGGTATAGTCAACAACGGCAACATCAGGCTTTTCAGAGACCGCTTTATCTACTACTTCCTTTGGAGTATAGGCGTGAACAACATCAATTCCCCTTAAAGAGAGTATGATTTCTAATAGCTCGTGCCAGGTCTTCTTGTCTTCTCCTATTAAGACTTTCATTTTATAGCTCCCTTAAGTTCCTTTTCTATCGTTTCAAGTAGAAGGATAAGCTCCTTAGAGTTTAAGGTTTGTCTGTCAAGCTCTTTTACTACATCCTCTTTAAGGTCTCCCTTTATTGAAGAAAGGAGGCTGACAAGTTCACTCTTTACAAGTGAGCGGTTTAAGTCTTTTGCAATTTCAAGTGCAGAGTTGAGGGTAGTCATAAGCTCTTTCGGAACTTCCTTTTTGCTTTTCTGTTTAGTTGCTTCTAAAAGGCTCTGTAGGTCGTTCCTTACTATCAGCAAGTTATCTTTAATTTGGGTAAGGAGGGAGTTATCAACTTCGGGAAGGGAGAATTCTACCTTTTCAAAGAGAGCTTCTGCGTTCTCTATAGCGGAAATGCTTTGAGGGGAAACCTGAAGCTTAAAGAGCTCCTCTTTTATCCTTTTAACCTCTTCCTCAAGGGATGCTATGTCTCCTCTTAGCTGGGATACCTTCTCCTCTCTTAAGGAGTTTAAGCTCTCATTAACTCTATTTAAGGTATCTGACATCCTGTCAAAGATGCCTTCAAGCTTATCCTCAATTTTCGGAAGTTCCTTCTCCTTTCTTTCTTTATGAAAGAGCTTAGACATAAAAAGACCGATAATTAAGCCAAGAACCCCGAACATAATTGCAAGTATCCCTAACATTAAACCCGAGTTCACCTCTACCTCCCGCTTTTTAACTCTAAGTTAAGTATATCGTAAACTCTACCTATAGGCAGACCCATTACAGTAAAGAAGTCTCCCTTTAGCTCCTCAATAAAGAGAGCTCCCTTCCCTTGAACTCCGTAAGCACCTGCTTTATCCATAGGCTCTCCGGTTGAGGCATACCAGTGAATCTCATCAAAGGTAAGCCTTTTAAACTTAACTTCTGTAGAAACTGCCTCTGAGATAAGTTTCCCGTTTACAAGTAAGGAAAAAGCGGTAATTACCTTATGCCACCTACCTGAAAGTCTCTTAAGGAA
>JALSNF010000039.1 GCA_026987115.1 Desulfurobacteriaceae bacterium | reverse complement strand
AGCCTCTTTGAAAATTCTTCCAAAAAGAGGCCTTGAGGGTCGTTCTTACTCCTTGCTATCTCCTCTAAAACTATCGGCTTTTCCTTTTCTATCACCTCCTTAGAGAGGATTGGGTGGAATATTAAGGCCTCTATTAGCTCTAGAGCCGTTTCCAGGTTTCCTTTAGGTAAGGTTATATAGTAATAGGTGTAGTCGTAAGAGGTTGCGGCATTAACCTCTCCTCCCAGCTCCTCAACAACCCTGTCTATTTCTCCCCTTCCAAGCTTCTTGCTCTCGTGAAATATTGCGTGCTCCAGAAAGTGGGCAACTCCTCTTTCTTCCTCTTTTTCGTAAGAGGCTCCGGCTTTCACCCAGAGGAAAACAGATACAGAGCTTAAGTCCTCTCTCTTTTTTAGGTAAACTGTCATTTGATTTTTAAGTTTTAACCTCTTTAGACCTTCCAACTGAACTAAACTCCTATTATTATTTAAGCCTAAGTTTGCAGCGAGCGGGGAAGTATGTTAAAGGGAATTATACTTGGTAAAGGAGTAAGCGGAAAGGGAGCGTCGGAGCTCTTAAGAAAACTTAGGGTTGACTTTGAGTTCTACGAAGACGGTAAAGGCGTTAACGCCGACGAGTTTGACTTTGCAGTAAAGTCTCCGGGATTTCCTCCCAACCACTTTCTCGTAAGGAGGTTAAAGGGCAGGAAAGTAAAGGTTTACGGCGAAGTTGAGCTCGGCTACAGGTTTATGAAAGGAAAATTAGCGGGGATAACCGGAACAAACGGTAAAAGCACGACTACCGCTTTAGTTCACCACACTTTAAAGGTTAACGGCTACAAAACTTTTATTGGAGGAAACTACGGAATACCCGTTTCCTCATTTGCCCTTGAGACAGACGAGGAAAGCGTCTCCGTCCTTGAACTCTCCTCCTTTCAAATTGAAGACTTAACTTCCTTTAAAGGTGATGTGGGAGCTCTCTTAAACATCACTCCAGACCACCTAGACAGATACTCTTCATTTGCAGAGTACCTAAAATCAAAAGTTAAAATTACAGAACACTTTGAGACTCTCGTTGTTAACCTTGACGACGAGAGCTTAAAAGAACTTAAAGGAAGCAAGTTTTACGGTTTTAGCTTGAAAAGAGAGGGGGACTTCTACTTAAAAGGAGAGGAGCTCGTCTTTCCCGGGTTTAAAATTAATAGGAGGGAGCTCCCGTTAAAGGGAGTCCACAACACCGAAAACTACCTCTGTGCAGGGGGAATACTTTACCTTCTTGGCCTTAAAGGAGAGGAGATAGAGAAAGGTTTTAAGACATTTAAAGGGCTTCCCCACAGGGTTGAGGAAGTAGGTAAGGTAAAGGGAATTACCTTTATAAACGACTCAAAGTCAACAAACGTTGACTCCCTAAAGAAGGCACTTCTCTCTTTTAGGGAGGCGGTTTTAATAGCAGGGGGGAAGGAAAAAGGGCTTGACTACTCGGAGCTCAAGGACTTAATAAGGCAAAAGGTAAAAGCCCTCATTCTCTTGGGAGAGACTGCAGAGAGGATGGAGGAGCTCTTTAAAGGGGAAACTAAAACTTACAGGGTCTCTTCACTTAAGGAGGCCGTTAAAGTTGCCTTTGAGAAGGCAAAAGAGATAGGTTGCAAGACGGTCCTCTTCTCTCCCGGATGCTCAAGCTTTGACATGTTTAAAAACTTTGAGGAGAGGGGAGAGGCTTTTAAAGAAGAGGTAAAAAGGCTGGAGGAAAAGCTTGGATAAGAGAAAAGCTGCAAACTTAATTTTCCTGATTTCCCTTTTCCTTTCTTTAGCTGGAATAGTTTTCGTATATACGGGAAGCTATTTTTGGTGTTTAAGGAAGGGAGCTCCCTACACTTACGCTCTAAAACAGTTCTTAGCAATGATTGTTGGAATAGGCCTTGCCCTTTACATATCTAAGAAAGTTGACTACAGGAGCGTTGCAAGTGAAAAGGTCCTCTGGTTCCTCTACGGCCTTGCAAACTTCCTTCTCGTCTTCGTCCTTATCTTTGGCAAGGAGATTAACAACTCTAAGAGCTGGATAATAGTAGGAGGTTTTTCCTTCCAACCTGCGGAGGTTGCAAAAGTTCTGACTATACTCTTTGTCTCAGGCTACCTTAAGTATAAGTATTACGACATACAAAACAGCTGGGAAGAGTTCCTAAAGTTTACGGCACTCTCTTTCGTTCCGGTTATCCTAATCCTTATGGAAAAGGACTTGGGCTCTTCTATGATTTTGACGATAGTCATATTTGCAGTTCTCTTAGTTAACGGCATAAAGTTTAGGTTCCTCGTTCCTCCCCTCTTGGGGGGAAGCCTTCTGTTTACCTTGGCAGT
>JALSNF010000038.1 GCA_026987115.1 Desulfurobacteriaceae bacterium | reverse complement strand
TTTTTCTTCCCGTTGAAAAGGAGTTGAGAAAGTCTAAATTGGTTTTTAATGCTCTTGATTTTTAACTGTTTGCGGAGGTTTTTTTGGCTGTCCTCTCTTTGTCTGAAAGGAAGATTGGCGAGAGCTTGCAGGAGCTCTACAGTGTAAAGAAACCTGCTTCTTATCTTCCTTTAGAGCTTAACTTGAGAGCTCCCAAGTTTTCTGAAAGGGAGGTAAGGTTTGTCATTTCCTATCCGGACCTCTACGAGGTCGGTTCTTCCCACATAGGAGGGAAAATCCTTTACTACTTGGTTAACAAAACCTCTTTTGCCTTAATGCACAGGGCTTATCTTCCCCGCCCTGACATGCAGGAGTTTATGGCAAAAAGGGGAATTCCCCTTTACACTCTGGAAGAGCTCCGCCCGGTTAAAGACTACGACCTGTGGGGACTCTCTTTCTCTTCTGAGCTTACCTATACCAACGCGTTAAAGCTTTTAAAGCTTGCAGGTTTACCTCTTATGTCTAAAGAGAGAGAAGGGAAGTTTCCCTTAGTCTTTGCGGGAGGTCCTTGCGTTTACAACCCTGTTCCCCTTTCACCTTTTATTGACTTTTTCGTTGTAGGAGACGGAGAGAAAGCTCTTATAGAGATTGGAGAGCTCTTTAGGGAAGTTAGGTCTCAAGGGGGAGAAAAGGAGGACTTCCTTAGTGAAGTTAGAAAGATAGAAGGAGTTTGGGTTCCAAAGTTTGGCAGGTATCCCGTTAAAAAGGCGGTCTTTGTTGGGGTTTCTGAAGGCTACTTTCCTACTTCTTACCCGATACCGGTAGTTGAAACTGCCCAAGATAGGATTGCAGTTGAAGCTGCAAGGGGGTGTTTAAGGGGATGTAGGTTCTGTCAGGCAGGCTACATATACAGACCTTACAGGGAAAGGAGTTCTGATTTAATAAAAGAGCTCTTAGAGAAGACTTTTAAAAACACCGGCTACGAGGAAGCTTCCCTTTCCTCCCTTTCAATTTCAGACCACAGCCAGTTTAACTCTTTGGTTCCGGAAGTTATGGAAGTTTGCCATAGGGAGATGCTCTCCCTTTCCCTTCCCTCAATGAGAGTTAAAGGCTTTAATCCTGACCTTGCCTTGCAAGTTATGCAGGTTAAAAAGACCGGATTTACTTTGGCTCCAGAGGTAGGTTCAGATAGGCTTAGGAGAATTATAAATAAAGACCTAACAAACGAAGACCTCTTTAATGCAGTTGAAGGTCTCTTTTCAAGGGGTTGGAACAGGCTAAAGCTTTACTTTATGATAGGTCTTCCTTTTGAGGAGTTTGAAGACATAGAGGCTCTCGTTGATATGCTTTGGCAGGTTTATAAAATCTCAAGGAGGTATAAAGGGAAAAAACACTTAGCTGCCGGCATCTCTATTTTTGTTCCAAAGCCCTTTACTCCCTTTCAGTGGGAGCCCTTTTCAAAAGAAGAGCAAGTTAAAGAGAAGATAAGCTACATAAAGAGGAAATCTCCTAAAGCTTTTACTTTAAGGTTCCACGATTACAGGCAATCCCTGATAGAGGCCCTTTTAACTAGGGGAGGGGAAAAGACTTCAGAGCTCCTCCTTTTGGCCCACCAAGAAGGTTGCTTCCTTGACGGTTGGGACGAGTTCTTTAACTGGGAAGGGTGGCAGAGGGCCTTTGAAAAAAGCGGGATTGATTTAGACAGAGAGCTTGGCAAGAGAAACTTAGAAGAGGAGCTCCCCTGGGACTTTATTAAAGGAGTTGTCAGTAAGGAGTTTTTAAAGAGAGAGCTTAGAAAGGCTGAAAAGGAACTTTGGACTCCAGACTGTAGGATTGTAGGGTGCCACGCCTGCGGAGCCTGCACTCCGAGCCAGATAAAGAAACTGAAGGAATTTCCAATTCCAGAGAAGATAGAGTTTAAAGTCCCTCCAAGACCTAAAAGAGACTTCCCTTTAAAAAGGAAAGTTGCTTTAATCTTTGAAAAGGTAGGCTTTTCAAGATTTCTCTCCCTTTTAGATTTAACGAGAGCTTTTACCAGAACTTTCAGGAAGTTTAAAGTTCCCGTTAGGTATTCCCAAGGCTTTAACCCCCATCCAAAGTTCAACATACTCTTTGGTCTTCCTGTGGGAGTGGAAGGGCTTGGAGAGGTTGTTGAACTTGAGTTAACCGAGGAAAGCTACGACTTTGACTCCTTTATTTTAGAGTCTAAAGACTTCCTTCCTGAAGGTTTAAAATTTAAAGGCTACTTGGAACTCCCCCTTAAAGGGAGTTTGGCAAGTGTCGTAAATAGTTTTAGCTACGTTATAAGGCCTTTAAAGGCCTTCTCCTTAAAAGCTTTATGCGATAGGAGCGATTGGATTTTAGAAGTTAAAGAACTTTCAGAAGAGGTTGAGTTAAAGGTTAAGGTTGAAGGAGGGAAAAGTTTAAAGATTCAGGAAATTTTAAGTTTAATGGGATTAGACCTTTCAACGGCCCAAGTTGTTAGAAAGGAGCTCTTAGTTGGAAAGGAAAATACTTATAAACGCACTGACTAGAGAGATTAGAGTTGCAATTCTTGAAGACGGTCAGCTTGCAGAGTTTTACGTTGAGAGGAAAGGGAAGAAAGGACTTGTTGGCAACATATACAAGGGAAAGGTTTTAAAAGTAGTTCCTGCGGTTCAGGCTGCTTTCGTTGACATAGGCCACTCTCAGAAAGCCTTTCTCTACGTTAGAGAAGCTGTAAACTTTCTGGAAGACGAAGATGTCTCCTTAGAAGGAGACGAAAGGGCAGAGCTCCCGCCGATAGAAGAACTCCTCTCTGCAGGGGAAGAGGTTATAGTTCAAGTTATAAAAGAGCCCATAGGAACCAAAGGACCAAGGATTACCACGAACATTACCCTTCCCGGGCGCTACTTGGTTCTCCTTCCTACGGTAGATAAGGTAGGCCTTTCAAGGAGGATAGAGGAAGAAGAGGAGAGGGAAAGGCTTGAAAAGCTCTTAAAGGAGATAAAGCCTGAAGGGTGCGGCCTTATAGCAAGGACTGCCGCTGAAGGGGCCTCAAGGGAAGAGCTCCTTAAAGACTTGAACTACTTAATGGGAGTCTGGGAAGACATAAGAGAGAAGGGAGAGAGTTTACCTCCACCTTCACTTCTCTATCAAGAGCTTGATATAGTTTTGAGGACTTTAAGGGACCTATTAACCCAAGATGTTAGTCAGGTAATAATAGACTCTCCTTCTGAATATAAGAGAGCCTTAACCTTCGTAAATAGTTTTATACCTGAGTTTTCAGATAGGCTCTTCCTATACAAGGGAGACATTCCTCTTTTTGAGAAGTTTCAAGTTGAAGAGGCAATAAGGAAAGCCCTTTCAAGGAAAGTTTACCTTCCCGGGGGAGGCTACATAGTTATAGACGAAACAGAGGCTCTCGTTTCAATAGACGTTAACAGCGGTAAGTTTAAAAAGAGCTCTACGGTGGAGGATACCGCTTTAGAGGTAAACCTTAAAGCCGTTAAAGAGATAGCCAGACAGTTAAGGCTCAGGGACATTGGAGGGATAGTAGTAATAGACTTTATAGACATGAAAAGCGAGGAAAACAGGAAGCTACTTCTTGAAACCCTTGAAAAAGAGTTAAGTAGAGACAGGGCTAGAACTAAGATTGTAAGTATGTCTGAAATCGGCATAGTTGAGATGACCAGGAAAAGGGTAAAGAAGAGCTTGGGAAAGAGCCTAACTATGACCTGTCCTTACTGTGAAGGAAGGGGGACTGTTAAGTCCCCAGAAACGGTGGCCTTTGAGATTGAGAGGGAAGTTCTCTCTTCCTTGAAAAGCAGTCGGGGCAAGGTTAAAGAGATAAGGATTTACTCAAATCCCCTCGTTGCCGACAAGCTTCTCAACGAAGAGAAAGAGGTTTTGGACAGGATGGGGGAGCTCTACGGCGTAGAGTTTAAGGTTGTTCCCGTTGAAAGGTATCACATAGAGAACTACGTTATCTCTAAAAAGTAGTTATGTTATATTACGATACTAACCTTAAAGAGGAGCTTCAATGAGGAAGTTTGCTCTGACTTTCGGTCTTCTCTTGCTCTTTTCTTCCTGTGAAAAGATACCTCAAACTTCACAAGAGCAGTACAGGAAGGGTATTGAAGCTGCAATGAAGGAAGACTGGGGAAGAAGTGCTTTCCTGCTTCAGAAAGCGCTAGACAGCGGGGAGCTCTCGCCAAAAGAGCAGGAAGTAGCACAAATAGCCCTTGCAGACGCTTACTTTAACCAAGGTGATTACGAAAACGCAGCCCTAAACTACGAGGAGTTCCTTCAGCTTTACCCTGCCTCCCCGAAGGCAAAGGATGCCCTCTTTAGGTTGGGAGTTTGCTACCTAAACCTAGTTAAGGGCCCCCAGTGGGACGTTAGCTTTGCAAAGAAAGCTTACGGCCTGTTTAGTGAGTTTATAAAGCGATACCCTAAAGACTTTCGCATTTCTAAAGCTGAAGAATACAGGAAAATTGCCAAGAAGATATTGGCAGAGCACGAGATATACATAGGTGGAACTTACGACATGCTCAGGAAGTTTACGGCTTCAATCTACAGGTATAAGGATGTAAAGGCAAAATACTCTGACGTTGAGCCTTTAGACAGGCTCAATTACTTGTTGGGAAGGGCTTATTACTATACTCCCGTTCAATCAAAAGAGGAGATAGAGAGGCTAAAGAGGAGCTTAGATAAGGAAGAGGAGAAACTCCGCTCAAAAGACCCTGACGAAAGGAGAGTTGCTAAAAACAGGGTAGCCCTTATAGAGAAGGACATTAAGAAGTGGAAAGAGCTTGCTAAAGAGAATAGGAAAATCGGTAAGGAGATACTTGAGAAGCTCGTTAGAGACTATCCCAACTCCGAGTATGCCCTAAAGGCTAAGGACATCTTAAAGGGAATAAAGCACCTTGAGGTTGAGCCTGTTGTTAACCCAATTAAACACTCTATCTGGTGGAAAATTAAGGAAACCCTTTAGGAGGAAAACTTGGACAGTTTGGAGAAGGTAAAACTTGCCCTTAAGGCATCCCTTTCAAAAAAGGCTGAAGAGCCAAAAGTTATTGACCTAAGGGGGCTTGGTTCAATTGCAGACTTCTTCGTAATTTTAACCGCCACTTCCGATGTTCACGGAAGGACCATTGCAGACGAAGTAAAAAAGGTTTTTAAGGAGAGAGGAGTTTTACCTGTCAGCCTTGAAGGCTATGAGAACGGAAACTGGATACTTTTAGACTTTGGAGATGTAATAGTTCACATTTTTAGGCCGGAATTTAGGGAGCTCTACAACCTAGAATCCCTCTGGCTTGACGCTCCCAAGCTGTCTATAGACGAACTCCTTCCTGAAGAAGTTTCACGGTGAAACTGAGAGTTGTTTCGGTAGGTAAAATAGCACCTGTCTTTAGGGAAGCTCAGGAACTCTACCTTAAAAGAGTTCGCGGCCTTGAAGTTATTGAAGTTAAAAAGGGGAAGAGCAAAGAGGAGGAGGGGAAAAGGCTTTTAAAGAAGGCCGTTGGTTTTAAAGTTGCCTTAGACGAGAGGGGAAAAGAGTTTACTTCTACCGAGTTTGCCAGGTTAATTTCTAATTACAGGGACATAACCTTTTTTATTGGGGGAGCAGAGGGGCTTTCTAGAGAGGTTAAAGAGAGCTCAGACCTTATCCTCTCACTTTCAAAGCTTACTCTTCAGCACGATGTTGCAAGGATAGTTCTCCTTGAGCAGCTTTTTAGGGCTCAGGAGATAAACAGGGGCTCCCCCTACCACAGGGGATAGCCCTTAAACCCTGTCCTTTAAGAGAAGCCAAAGCCTCTTTTTAACTTCTTGGCTTATAAATTCGGGTTTGGTTTGAATTGCACCTACCAGTGCAGTTTTGGCTATAGAGTTCTCTATGTCTTGAGGCTTTATGGTCTCTATTACCCTTTTTAGCATCCTCTTTGCGTTTTCAATGTTCCTTGCCATTGTAGCTAGAACCTTTTCTACGTTTACCTCTTCTCCCTCTTTCCAAACATCGTAGTCTGTTGCAAGTGCCACTGCAGAGTAGGGGATTTCAGCCTCCCTTGCAAGCTTTGCCTCGGGGATGTTCGTCATCCCTATAACGTCAACTCCCCAACTCCTGTATATCTTTGACTCTGCCTTTGTTGAAAACTGTGGGCCCTCTATGCAGATGTACGTTCCCTCTTTGTGGACGGGGATTCCTTCCTCCAAGCAAGCTCTGTAAATTACCTCGTTTAAAAGGGGACAGGTAGGGGTATCAAAGGGGATGTGAGCAACTATTCCGTTTCCGAAAAATGTTGAAGGTCTGTTTTTAGTCCTGTCAAAGTATTGGGTGACTATTACAAAGTCTCCCGGCTTTATCTCTTCCTTCATTGAACCTACGGCACTTATAGAGATTATACAGTCAACCCCTAACATTTTAAAGCCGTAAATGTTTGCCCTGTAGGGGACTTCTGATGGTAGGTAGGTGTGTCCCCTTCCGTGGCGGGGTAAGAAGTAAACCTCTTTCCCTGCAAGTTTCCCGTATATGTAGGCGTCTGAAGGCTCCCCGAAGGGGGTTTCAAGTCTTATCTCTTTAACCTCTTTTAGTCCCTCTATCTGGTAAAGTCCGCTTCCTCCTATTACTCCTATTTTCATCTTCCTCCTCCTACTTAAGCTTGACTATAGTTCCCATACCCCAAACGTTTATTACCTTGTCGCCGTCCTTGTCTGTTCCTTCAAGGATTTTAACCTGTATGTTCTTTACTCCGTCTGCCTTAAGCTGTCTTGCCTGCTCTTCAAGCATTGAGACTACCCTCATTACAGGGTCTATTGGGAGCTCCCCGTTAAACCACTGCTTTTGTTTCTGCTGTGCAAAGGCGTAGGCTATGTTCACTATCTCGTGTTCTTGGGGAATTTCTCCGAAGGATAAAACCATTTCCCTTTCCTCCTTAAAGATTTAAGGGATTTTAGCAAGTTTAACTTTGAATTTCTCCTCTGTTTTCCTTGAGTATTTCTATTACTTCTTCGTCTGTGGTCTGGGAGAAATCGTAATAAAACTGGCCTACTGCCGAGAAGTCAACTGGGGCGTAAAGGACTATAAGCTCGTCAACTATTCCCTCAAACTCCCTGACTTTGTCCCTTGGCATTACTGGAACTGCAAGTATTATCCTTCTTGGATTTTCCTTCCTTAAGGAGGCTATTGCCGCTTTAACTGTTAGCCCCGTAGCTATTCCGTCGTCAACCAGTATAACGTCTCTTCCCTCTTTTTCTATTTTTCCAAGTCCCGATAGGTACTTTTCTTTGCGCCTCCTTATCTCCTGGAGCTCTTTTAAGGCCTGTTCTTTGAGGTAATCTTCCGTTATTCCGAGCCTAAGCATAAGCTCAGGGCTCAGGTTCGGGTTTAAGAAGACGGTTCCCTCTTCGGTTATAGCCGCAACTGCAAATTCCGGGTTAAAGGGAGCTCCTATTTTCCTCGGTATAACTAAGTCTATAGGAGCTTTAAGGGCTTTTGCTATCGGTTCTGCTACAACGACTCCTCCCCTTGGTATTGCAACGACTACGGGCTCTTTTAAGTCTCCGTTAAGCCTCTCTTTAATGGCTTTTGCTAAGAGCTCCCCGGCCTCTTTTCTGTCTTTAAAGACCATCTCTCCCTCCTAAAGAGCTTTTTAAAGAGCTCTTCTCTCCCTGCTACCTTTATCCTCTTAAATCTATAGAACTTAAAAAGGAGTTTTACGTACTCTATTCCCATCTTCCCGTCAAGGCTGGTGCAAAAGGGTATTACTTCTTTACCGTTTTTACACTCAACAGGGAGGGAGTTAAGGAACATGAGCTTTTTCCCCTTCCTGTTTTTCCCCCTTAAAGGGTCTCTCCATTGGCGAACCATGTTTACTTTACACTCGTGGAGCTCTAAAACCTCCTTTCCCGAGAAGGCAACGTCTATCTCCTTTTCAGAGAGTTTCCTGTTCCCTTTAAATACCCTACACTGGTTTACCCTTTTATACCTTCCTTTAAAAGTTAAAGGGCCTGCTTTTGAAAGTAGGACTTCAAGGAAGTCTCCTCGCCTCTTGTCCTTTAAAAGGAGCTCCTTTAAGGTCTTTAAAACCTCTTCTCCCTTGCCGTAATCTGTTAAAGAGAGCTCCAGTATGTCTTTAACTGCCAAAAACAGTTTTTCTGCCTTGACTCTCTCTCTATCTGTTGGCCTGAAGCTATTTACGACTTCAAGAATTAACAGGAAAGCCTTCGGGTTTTCCATTAACAGCTTAATTAACTTATTTATATCTTTGCTCTCTATCTCTGAGAGCTTCTTGCCTTTCCTGCAGCTACAGCTCAACTTCAACCCTTCCCAATACTATTTTGGACTTTATTAAGTAAAGGGGGATTATGTTAAGGAGCTCCCTTACCCTCTCTTTCTCAACCTCCCTCAGCACGGTTTTCTTCCTCTTCCTTTTAGGTTCAACTACGGTTAAGCTTACAAACCTTAGGTTGGCTACCTGAACCCCTCCCTCTATTACGGAGCCCGATATTTCCGTTATTACTTTTAAGTTTTTTCCTTCCCTTTTCCCCTTAGATGATACTTTTAAAAAGAGCTCTCCCTCTTTAACCTCTCCCTCAAAGGAGGGGTCAACAAAGAGTTCCTGTAAAACCCACCTAGACTCAATCTCTTTCATACTTTTCCTCTAATATCTGGCAAAACTCTGTTAAGTAGTCTAAAGAGGAGGTAATCCAGACTTTAAGCTCAAACTCCTTTTCGCTTCCTGCTTCATTTGCCCATTGGTATCTTAGGAATATGCGGTAAAAAGCGTTGTATATAAGCTTCCTGGCCTGAAGGGGGTAAGAGTCGGCTTTTAAAAAGTACTTTTCCAGCCTGTTTAAAACTCTCTTCCCTTTTCTTTTCATAAGTTCCTTGAGAGCTTTATTCGTTAACTTTGAAGACGGAAGTTCTGCCAGAGCAGTTTCTAAGTTTTCCTTAAATAGTTTAAAAGCTTCAGAAGGCTTAAGGTCGTATATAGGCGGAAATCCCCTCCTTTCTACCTTTACTTTTACCATGATAAAATTTTAACACTATGAATTACGAAATATTCATATCTAAGAAACCTGCTGACGGAAGAGAGATAAAAGAAATTGACGGACTCCCAGTTATAAGACCTATTCAAGTTCACGGTGGGGAGGTTTCATTTGTCGGTAGGAGAACCTTAAAGCCTCCCAGAGCTGACGCCCTCATAACCGATAATAGGGAAGTGTGGATAGGAGTTTTAACTGCTGACTGTATTCCCATTTTCCTAATAGGAGAAGAGGCCGTAGGAATAGTTCACGCAGGTTGGAGGGGAACTTTAAAGGGCGTTGCCTTTAACGCCGTTTCTTACATGAGTAGGTTTACTAAGGTGAAAAAGGCAATAATAGGCGTTGGCGTGTGTAAGAAGTGTTATGAGGTTAAGAGGGACCTTTGGGAGCTCTTTAAGGAACGCTACTCTTCTTTCTTTGAGAGGGTGTCTGAAGACAGGTTTCTACTTGACTTAAAAGGGATAAATAAGCTTCAGCTTTCAAGTGCCGGGGTTGAGGAGATTGAGGACTTAAACCTCTGTTCAATGTGCAACAACGACCTTTATTACTCTTACAGGAAAGAAAAAACTGAAAAGAGAACCCTTTCTGCAATAAGGCTTCTTTAATGGAAAAAGAAAAGATTACCGCTTTAGCCCTCTTTTTTAAGAAAGGCTTTGGGTATAAGAGGTTTAAAGAGCTCTTAAAGAAGCATGGTTCCCTTTCTTGCGGAGTTAAAGAAGAGAAAATAGAGTTAAGCTCTGAGTTAAAAAGGGCAGAAGAGGAGCTTAAAAAGGCAGAAAAGCTCGGAGTTAAGCTCTTAACTCCCCTTGATAAAGAGTACCCAAGGGAGCTCCTTAACCTCTCTCAGCCTCCTTTAGCTCTGTACCTTAAAGGAAACCTCTTTAAGCCTCCCAGGGTAGCAGTTGTGGGCTCAAGGAGGTGTTCAGACTACGGAAGGAGAGTAGCTTTTAGGCTGGGAAAGTTCCTCTCTGAGAGGGGAATTCCGGTAGTTAGCGGTTTAGCTCTCGGTATAGACTCTCAAGCCCACAAGGGAGCAGTTGCAGGGGGAGGTAAGACAGTTGCAGTTCTGGGGAGTTCTTTAGACTGCCCCTATCCTGAAACCAACAAGGAGCTCTTTTTAAAGGTAGTTCAATCTGGAGGAGGGGTTATATCAGAGCTCCCTTTTGGCACTAGGGCAAAGAGGGCTTTTTTTCCAAGGAGAAACAGGATAGTTGCTGCTTTAAGCGATGTTCTGGTTGTCGTTGAGGCAAGGGAGAAAAGCGGAACTTCAATAACGGTAAACTTTGCTTTAGAGCTTGGAAAGAATGTAGTTGCCGTTCCGGGAAACATAGACTCTCCCTTTAGTAAAGGAACCAACCGCCTCCTCCTTGAGGGAGCTCTTCCATTAACCTCCATAGAAGACTTCTTCTCCCTCTTTCCCAACTTAAAACCTGTTAGAGAAAAGGAAGTTTCCATTCCTAAAGGAGGGGAGATTTACTCCCTTTTAAAGGAGGAGCCTTTAAGCTCTGACGAGATAGCTTTTAGGCTAAAAGTTCCCGTTTCCAAAGTAAACTCTATCCTTTCTCTTTTAGAGGTGAAGGGACTTGTAAGGAGGGAAGGCTTAAAGTGGACGGCCCTTTAGGTAAGATTTTAAGTGAAATTAGGGAAAAGGGCTTTATCACCTTTGACAGGTTCGTTGAGCTTTCCCTTTACGATAGTGGAGGCTATTACACCTCAAAGAGGCTCTCCCTTAAGCCGGGGGAGGACTTCTTTACCGCGCCGGAGCTCTCTCCCCTCTTTGGTAAGGTCCTCTCTTCCTACATAGAGAAGTTAAAAGAGAGCTTTAAGCTTCCTTTAAACTTGGTTGAGATTGGAGCGGGTAAAGGTTTCCTGGCAAAAGACCTTTTAAAGTTCCTAAAGCCTAAAGCTTACTTTGTTGTTGAAAAGAGAGGGGAAGTTCCCTTTTTAAAGGGAAAAGTGAAGTGGCTTAACTCTTTAAAGGAACTGCCAAATTTAAGGGGATTTGTGGTTGCAAATGAGCTCTTTGACGCATTTCCCTTTAAGAGACTTGTTAAGGAAAAGGGGAAACTTTTTGAAGTTGTCGTAGCTGAGGAGGAAGGAGAGCTTAAAGAGGAATTAAGGCCTTTTCAGGGGAGTATTGAGCCTTTAGAGGGGGGAGAATACCCCCTTTTTGTAGGCTGGAAGGAGCTCTTAAGAGAAGTTTACCTTAAGCTGGAAGAGGGAGTCTTTGTTGTCTTTGACTACGGAGGCTCTTTTGGGGAAGTTGCCTCAAAGAGGAGTTTTAGGGCTTTTAGGAATGGGAAGATTGTTAACGATTACCTTAAGGAGGTAGGGAAGACAGACCTAACCGCCTGTGTTGACTTTGACAGGTTGAAGAGGCTTTCAGAGGAAATAGGGTTTAAAGTGCTTGAGTTTAAGCCCTTAAGTGCTTTTCTCTTAGAAAACGGTATAGAGAAGTTTGCCTCTTTTAAAGAGCTCCCGGCGGTTTTGACTTTGTTGGTTGACATGGGAAGGAAGTTTAAGGTCCTTGTCCTCCTTAAAGAAAGGGGTCAAGCTCCAAGTGGGAAAGCTTAAAACAGCCTTCGTCAGTTATTAAGCAGTCGTCTTCTATTCTGACTCCTCCCAGTTCTGGTATATAAACTCCAGGCTCTACCGTTATCACGTTTCCCTTCCTTAAAACCTCTTTAGACCTCTTTGAAAGTGTAGGGTACTCGTGAACTTCAACTCCTATTCCGTGTCCTAAAGAGTGGACGAAAAACTCCTCGTACCCTTTCTCTCTTAACTTTTCCCTTACTTTTAGCTCAACTTCCCTTGCGCTTTTACCAGCTGAGAGCTCCCTTATTCCCGTCTCCTGAGCCTCTTTAACTGCCTCGTAGATTTTAACTGCTTCTTGACTAACCCTTCCAACAAAGAATGTCCTAGTTATGTCTGAAACGTAGCCCTTATACGCTGTTCCAAAGTCAACTATAACCAGGTCTCCTTCCTTTACCTCCCTTTGGCCAGTTTGGTGGTGGGGAATGGCAGAGTTTTTGCCAGAGGCAACTATTGTAGGGAAAGCCTCTCCCTCTCCTCCCAACTTAAAGAAGGCTGAAAGGAGCTCCCTCCTAAACTCTGCCTCTGTAATTCCCGGTTTAAGGAGGTGGAGGACGCTTTTTAGTGAGAGCTCTGCTATTTGAACAGCCCTGGTTATTAGAGCGACTTCCTCTTGGTCTTTTACGCTCCTAAACTCCTTTAAAAAGCTTTCTTCTTTAATTAAATTGCACTTCCTTTTTAGCTTCTCGTAGGTTGAGAGGTTAAGCCTTGAAGGGTCAACTATTAAATTTTTCCCTTTTAAGAGCTCTAAAAACTCTTCCCAACCTTTCCACTCAACGACTTTAAACTCCCTTACCTCTTTTAGTGCCCTTTCAAGGTAGCGTCTATCGGTTATGTAGATGTTCTCCTTTCCTACTAAAGCCACGCCAAAAGAAGAGTTAAACCTCGTAAGGTAAAACCTTTCTGGTTGGTCAAAGGTTATGTAAAAGTCTCCCCCTAAAGAGATAACTTTCTCTGAGATTTTCTCTAGCCTTCCCATCTCTGTTTAAAGTACGTATTTTGTTAGGTCTTCGTCCTCTATAACCTTTCCTAACTTCTCCTTAACGTAGTTCCTGTCTATAACTACTTTTTCCCCTTTCATTTCCGGAGCGTTAAAGGAAAGTTCCTCAAGGAGCTTCTCCATTACCGTGTGGAGCCTTCTTGCCCCGATGTTTTCGGCTTTTGAGTTTGCCTCCTCTGCTATCTTTGCAATTTCCTCTATTCCGTCGGGGGTAAACTCTACTTCAACTCCTTCCGTTTCAAGTAGTGCCTTGTACTGCTTTGTTAAGGCGTTCTTTGGCTCTGTAAGTATCCTTACAAAGTCCTCCTTGGTCAGCGGTTTAAGCTCAACCCTTATTGGAAACCTTCCCTGGAGCTCTGGAAGGAGGTCAGAGGGCTTTGCTATGTGAAACGCTCCGGCTGCTATAAAGAGAATGTGGTCCGTTCTTACAAGACCGTACTTTGTTGAAACTTTACTTCCTTCAACTATGGGAAGTAGGTCCCTTTGAACTCCTTCCCTTGAAACGTCAGGACCTCTCCCTCCGTTCCTTGCAGCAACTTTGTCTATCTCGTCAATGAAGACTATTCCCTGGTTTTCCACCCTGTCTATTGCTTCTCTTACAACTTCGTCCATGTCTATTAGCTTTTGTGCTTCTTCCTGGGTTAAATACTTTAACGCCTCTTTAACTTTCATTTTCCTTGGCTTTTTAGGCTTAGGTAAAATTGAAGATAAAACGTCCTGAATGTTTGTTAACTCTCCTCCTATCCCTATAACGTTTATTCCCGGCCTTTCAACAGCTACTTCTATTTCTACGGTCTCCTCGTCAAGTTTTCCCTCTTTTAAGAGTTTTTTTACTCTGTTCCTTTCGTCCCTTACCCTTGAAAGCTCTTTTTCCGTTTCCGGTTCCCTCTTTGGAGTTGGTAGGAAGACGTCAAATAGGCTCTGGATTGACTGGGGAGCTCCTTTAGGTTCAGGAACCATTATCTCCGCTAACCTGTCGTAAGCAAGCTCCCTTGCCCTTTCTTCCACTTCCTTTATCTTTTCCTCTTTTACCATGTTAACTGCAATTTCTACCAAGTCCCTGATTATTGACTCTACGTCCCTTCCTACATACCCGACTTCTGTAAACTTCGTTGCCTCTACTTTTATAAACGGAGCTTTGACTAACTTTGCAAGTCTTCTTGCTATCTCCGTTTTGCCGACTCCAGTAGGCCCTATCATAATTATGTTCTTTGGGGCTACCTCTTCCCTCATCTCTTCAGGTAGTTTCTGCCTCCTCCACCTGTTCCTTAAAGCAACTGCTACGGCCTTTTTTGCCTCTCTTTGGCCTACTATGTACTTGTCAAGCTCCCTAACTATTTCCCTCGGAGTTAAGAACTCCTCCTTTTTGGGCTCTTCCTGTTGGGAACCTCCAAAGAGCTTTTTAAACATTTACCCTCCTACTCAATCACCTCAACGGTTATGTTGGTGTTCGTGTAAATGCATATCGTTCCTGCAATTTCAAGGGCTTTTCTGGCTATTTCCTCTGGGGGGAGCTCCGTGTTTTCGTAAAGTGCACGGGCAGCTGCTTGGGCGTAGGCGCCTCCGGAGCCTATTGCCATTACGGGAATGTCAGGTTCAATAACGTCTCCGTTTCCTGAAATTAGGAGTATCTTTGACCTATCTGCAACTAAAAGCATTGCTTCAAGCCTTCTCAGAACTCTGTCTGTCCTCCACTCCTTTGCAAGTTCAACGGCTGACTTTAAAAGGTTCCCGCCAAAAGCTTGGAGCTTATCCTCAAACCTCTCTAAAAGGGCAAAGGCGTCTGCTACAGAACCGGCAAACCCTGTTAAGACCTTGCCTCCGTAAACTTTCCTTACTTTCCTTGCTCCGTTTTTAAACACAGTATTTCCTAAAGTTACTTGTCCGTCTCCTGCCATTGCTACTTTTCCGTCTCTTAAAACGGCACATATGGTAGTTCCCCTAAACTCCATTATCCCTCCAAGGCCAAGTTGCGTCTCAACCTTGCTCCTACAAACTGGCCGACTACGGCAGTTAAAATGAGTAAAGGTGCAAACTTCCAGCTAATTCCAAGGCCTATCCTTAAAGCTATTATAAATGGTATAGGGAAGTGAACGTAGAGAAACCATAAAGGTGAGAACTTCCTTACTCCTTCCCTTAGCCATCCAAAAGGCACGTTTAGTAGGAAAGTTAAGACTATCACAAGTAAAAGGGTTCCCATTTTGACCTCCTGTAAGGGTGGGTATTAAAGGAAATCTAGGATTTACCAACGGAACTGGCAAAGGATGGTGCCCGGGGCGGGAATCGAACCCGCACGGCCTTGCGGCCCCGGGATTTTAAGTCCCGTGCGTCTGCCAATTCCGCCACCCGGGCTTTTTGGTTAATTGGCGGGAAATAAAAAAATGGTGCCGAGGGGCGGAATCGAACCGCCGACACGAGGATTTTCAGTCCTCTGCTCTACCAACTGAGCTACCTCGGCCTGCAGGGGATAATATAGGTAATAGTTTATTCCCTGTCAATATTATGAAAAGGGAACTCCCTTAGGAGTTCCCCTTATCTTCCTTTTTCTCTGCCCACTTTTTCAAAATGGAGGCTGCCACTTCTTTTCCTCCCAGTCCGAAGGCCAAGGCAAATGCCAATCCAACGCCTAGAGAGAGAGAGAGAACTACAACTTCTATTATCTCAGGTGAAACGCCTATGTAGGGGAGAGCTATTATCACAGAAGCAGTAATGAACGCCCACTTTAAGGTTTTACCTAGGGTTTCGTTTGATACTTTCCTTTCAAACTGATTTCCTAAGTATGTGCCCACGAAAACTATTATGGCTGCAACTGTTAGCTTAAATGCGATTACTGTAAAGTTCTCTGTTAGCTGGTAGAGAGCCTTAGCGTTTAGATAGTGGAAAGCCTGGGACAGTCCAAGTAATACTGCAAAAGTGAGAATTAAGTACTTTACTAAGTCCTTAAACTTAAGCTTGTCGCTTGAAATTCCTATCTCTTTTGCTATCTCGTCAAGGTTTATCTCGTCTACTATGTTTGCTGCAATTTCTGCTATGACCTTTCCTACATAGAAGATTATCCCGAATACCAGTACTGCAGCAGCTATTTTTGGTATTGCAGTTAGTATCGCTGAAAGCATTGAAACTGCAGGTGCTGTTATTGACTGAATTTGTAGCGCGTTAAGGGCTGCAATTACTACAAACAGTAAAATGAACAGGTAAACGAAGTTGCCTAGAGCTCCCCCTAAGTCCTCAATTCCGTATTTTTTACCAAGCTCCTCTATTTGGAAAGTTTCAACAAGCGAGTTTGTAAACTCTTTTGCAATCTTTGCAAAGAAGACGCCGACTACGAGAATTACAACTGCACCTATTATGTTGGGTATATAACTGGCGACTTTGTTTAACATGTCTAAGATTGGCTGTGTTACGTACTTAAGTCCCAGTGCCTCAAGGACTGCTACTACCGTAATTAGGAGGATTAAGTAGTAAACCAATTTTGCTGAGCTTTCAGGTAGCCCCTTTTGCTCTTTGAAGAAGCCAATTTCACTGGTTGCCTTGTAGGTTATCTTCTTGCCTACGAGGGCAATAATGTAGCCTATTACGGCTATTATTACTGCCTTCAAAACGGTTATTGCGTAAGGCATAAAAGCTTGAATACTTATTTCCATTTCCCACCTCCTTTAGTGTTGTTTTTGTCAGTATCTATAAGTTATGCAATTTGACGGCTTTGGAAAGTTAATCTATTTTTGACTAGGCTAAAAAGTTTCTGGAGAGGCTATGGGAAAGAAGCTCTTAATAGTTGAGTCTCCTGCTAAGGCAAAGACGATACAGAAGTACCTAGGGAAGGACTTTATAGTTAAGGCCTCTATGGGCCACATAGTTGACTTGCCGGAAAACGAGTTTGGAGTGGATATTGATAAGGGTTTTAAGCCCAAGTATAAAGTTATAAAGGGTAAAACCAAGATACTCAAAGAGATAAAGGAGGCTGCTAAAAAGAGCTCCGAAGTTTTCTTAGCGACCGACCCAGATAGGGAGGGAGAGGCCATAAGCTGGCACATAGCAAACGCCCTTAAGAAACTAAAAAAAGATGGAATATACAGGGTAAGGTTCAACGAAATAACCAAAAAGGCTGTAAGCGAAGCCGTTAAGAATCCCGATAAGATAGATGAGAATAAAGTTTACGCTCAGCAGGCAAGGCGAATTCTTGACAGGATAGTAGGTTATACGATTTCCCCTCTCCTTTCTAAGAAGTTTAAAAAGGCCCTCTCGGCAGGGAGGGTTCAATCTGTGGCTTTAAGACTTATATGCGACAGGGAAGAGGAGATAAGGAGATTTGTCCCCAAGGAGTACTGGAGCGTAGAGGCGACTTTAAAGAAGGAAGAGAGGGAGTTTAAGGCAAAGCTTGTAGAGGTTGAAGGCAAGAAGCTAAAGAAGTTTGACATACCGAGTAAAGAAGCAGCAGAGGAGTTGGTTGAGAGGGCTAAAAGGGGAGAGTTTAAAGTAGTTAAAGTTGAGAAAAAGGAAAGGAGAAGGACTCCCCCTGCTCCTTTTATAACCTCCACCCTTCAGCAGGAAGCTTCTAAGAGGTTTGGTTTCCCTGCAAAGTTGACCATGCAATTGGCCCAACAGCTTTATGAGGGTATAGACATAGGAAGCGAGAGGGTAGGTTTAATAACCTATATGAGGACGGACTCTACAAGGGTTTCTACAGAGGCCTTAGAAGAGGTAAGAGAGTACATAGGAAAGGAACTGGGAAGGGAGTTCCTTCCAAGCAGTCCCAGGAGATACCGGGAAAAAACTCCTAAAACTTCCCAAGACGCACACGAGGCTATAAGGCCCACTTCCGTTTTTAGAACTCCTGAAGAGGTTAAGCCTTACCTTACTCCTCAGCAGTATAAGCTTTACAGCCTTATATGGAGCAGGTTTGTTGCCTCTCAGATGAAGGACGCCGTTTTTAACACCGTTTCTGTTGACATTAGCTCTGAAGGTTTAACCTTTAGGGCTACCGGCTCTACCTTAAAAGAGGAGGGGTTTTTAAAGGTCTATCCTTTAGAGGTTGAGGAAAAGCTCCTTCCAGAGTTAAATGAGGGGGAATTTTTGGAGGTATTAGAGGTAAAGGGAGTTCAGCACTTTACGGAGCCTCCCCCAAGGTACACAGAAGGAACTCTCGTAAAGGCCCTTGAGGAGGAAGGAGTAGGAAGGCCTTCAACTTACGCAACCATAATATCAAACATAATTCAAAGGGGCTATGTAGAGAAGGAAAAGCAAAAACTGAAACCTACGGAGCTCGGGGAGTTTATTAACTCCCTTTTAAAAAGGCTGTTTCCTAAAATCGTTGACGTTAAGTTTACCGCTTCTATTGAAGAGGAGCTTGACAAGATAGAAGAGGGGAAAAAGGAGTGGCAGGAGCTCTTAAAGGAGTTTTACTTTGGAGAGTTTAAAGAGCTTTTGGAAAAAGCGCAGCAGGAGCTTAAGACTTTAAAAGGAGAAGAGGTCGGTAGGAACTGTCCAGAGTGCGGCTCTCCCCTTTTAAAGGTTTACGGTCGCTACGGAGCTTTCATAGCCTGTTCCAACTACCCTGAGTGTAAGTATAAGGAAAGCTTAAAGGGAGAGGTTCAAAAGCTTGACAGGAAGTGTCCCCAGTGTGGAGGGGAGCTCTTAGTAAGAGAAGGTAGATACGGGAAGTTCATAGCCTGTTCCAACTACCCCAAGTGTAAATACACTGAACCTTTAACCTTTGGGAAGTGCCCAAAGTGTGGTCAAGGGGAGGTAGTAGAAAGGAGAAGTAAGAAAGGGAAGACCTTTTATGGTTGTAGTAGGTATCCTGAGTGTGATTTCGTTTCAAACAGACCGCCAAAGGAGGGGAAGGAGTGATAGTTGCGGTTATCTCCGACAGCCACGACAACTTGAGAAAGGTTGAGGAGCTCTTAAACTTCCTTCATAAGAACCCTGTTGACTTGGTTATCCACTGTGGAGACATAGTTTCTCCCTTTACTTTGAAGCTCCTTTTGGAAGGGCTAAATTCTGACTTCTTCGGAGTTTTCGGGAACAACGACGGGGAGGTAGCAGGTCTTTTGAAGGTTTCTGGAGGTCTTATGGAAAAGCCTCCCCTTTTAAAGGAGATTGGAGGACTTAAGTTTGCGGTTATGCACGAACCCCTTTTCGTTGATAGCTTGGCAAGTTCCGGAGACTTTGACTTTATACTCTACGGCCACACGCACCAAGCGGAAAGCTATTCCGTAGGTAATACGAAAGTGGTTAATCCTGGGGAGCTCTGTGGCTACCTAACAGGCAAGAGCTCTTTTGCTATACTGAATACAACCCAAAAGGAGGTAGAGATAGTTAAGCTATGAGTCCCGTTTCCGTTATAGAGAAGTTCCTTCTTAAGGAGTGTGCTGTAAGGGAGAGCGATTTAAGTTTTGACTCCTGTATAGTTTGTGCCTCAAGCTTCGTTTGGAGGATAACCAACCTCTTCCCGGAAAGCTACATAGTTGCAAACGGAGCGGCTCAGCTTTTCCCCAACCTTGCTACGGTTCTCTATGCGGTAAAAGAGCTGAAAGTGCCTTTAATTGCAATTGTAGGCTCAACGGACGTTCCCGTTGAGAGCTTTGTTGAGATGGGAAGTCAAAGTGCAGAGGTTGAGTTTAAACTTTTAAAAAAGTGCTACGAAGAGAACGGGGAGCTCCTTTTAACTATGTATGAGAGTAAAGACCTATTTAACTCTGCCCTTATGGAGCTTAACATAGACCAGCAGATAGATAAACTCCTTTCCCTTTCTGACTTTTCCTCTTTGATAGAGAAAAACCAACTTGCCGTGTGCGGTCTTATGTTTGACGAGCTCAAAATATACGGAGATATCCCCGGCTTTTACCTAACTAACTTAAACGGCCTTAAAGACCCGGAGGAGATAAGGAGCTCTCCTATTTTGGCCAAGATACCAGAATCGGTAAAAAAGCGGAAAGTCAAAAGGATTCACTTACAGTTTTAAAACTTCCTTTAGCCCCTCTTCCCCGATTAAGACCTTTCCTTCAGGGAGTATAAATAGGGGAGTTGCAGTTAGTCCCTTTTCTTCAAGTATCCTTGATATTGTCCACACCTTTAACTTGCCTTCGTTGCAGACCTTTAACTTGCCTTCTTTAAAAAAGTCCCTTGGGCCTTTTTTCCTACAGTAAGCGTCAACACTTGAAAGGAACTCTTTACCGCTAAAACCTACGGGAACTACGTAAACTTTAAACTTCTTTGAAAGTTTAAAAAGTTTTTTCCTGTTTTCCCTGCAAACCCTACACAGTGGGTTTGTTATTACTATTAACGGTTTCCCTTTTCCAATGGAAAATAGAGCTCTCTTTTTTATTACTTCTAGCTCTTTTCTGTTTAACTTAGGTTGGGGAACTTTTATAAGCACCCCTTCAATTATCTCACTCCTGTTTTGGGAGATAAAATAGGTTTCCCCTGAATCTGTCTCTGCCATGCAGGCGTTAAAAGCCTTTACCTCCTTTACCTCTTTAACTACCGTTGGAACCTTTAATACCCTGCTTATTAACAGAGAAGCTTCCCCCTTTGAAATGCACTCTCCCCTTACTGCTACGGGGAGAATTAGCGTTAATAGTATAGGAAAACTTACTTTACTCATAATTTAAAATTTTACTACTAAAGGAGGAGGCGTGTTTACCGGTCTCGTTGAGGAAGTTGGAAAGGTAAGGGGAATTTTAAAAAGAAGTGGGGGCGTTCAGCTAAGAGTTGAATGTAGTAAGGTAATAGAGGACTCAAAAGTTGGGGACAGCATCTGCGTTAACGGAGTTTGTTTAACTGTTGTTGAAGTTAAAGGGAGCTCCCTTACTTTTTTCCTATCCCCTGAGACCTTAAAAAGGAGCTCCCTTTACCTTTTAAAGGTAGGAGACTTTGTTAATTTAGAAAGGGCCCTTAAGCTCTCAGACAGGCTGGGGGGCCACATATTACAGGGACACGTTGACGCTACTACTAAAGTTACCGGTATAAAGAGGGAAGGAGAGAGTTTTAGGTTTACCTTTGCCCTTCCCAGAAATTTCGCTCACCTACTTGTTGAAAAGGGCTCTATTGGCATAGACGGCATAAGTTTAACTGTTGCCTCTATTTCTCCTAATTCTTTTTCCGTTGCAGTTATTCCCCACACTTACGAAAACACGAACCTTAAACTTAAAAGAACGGGAGACTTGGTTAACCTAGAGTTTGACATTATAGGCAAGTATGTTGAAAGGATGTTAAAGCTTAATAAAGTTTATAACAAATAGAGAGCTCCAGTCTTACCTCTTTTCCTTTAAAGCTTTCAGGAAGGGGAGGGAACTTACACCTTTTAAGGATTTTAACCGTTGCCTCTCTTAATATCCTATTTCCACTTAAAGTCTCTACTTTAAGGAGCTCTCCCTTTCTCCCTATTGTTAAGAGAACCTTTACCTCTCCCTCAATCCCGAGCCTCCTTGCAAGGGGAGGGTAGAACTTCTCCCTCTCAATTACTTCTATTACCTTGCTTTTGTAAGCCTCTAAATCAAAAGAACTTGAAGACTTTTCCTTTTTATCTTCCTCTTTTAAATTTGTCTTTTCTCCTTTTCCAACATTACTTTCCTGCGATTTCTTTTCCTTTCTGCCTGTTCCCTCCTCCTTTACCTCTTTAATTGGAAAATGGCCTTTAAGTTTCGTTTCCTTTTCCTCCTCTTTTTCCCTCCTTTCTTTCCCGTTAAAGCTAATGTGCTTCTTTATCCTACTTTTTACTCTCTTTCTCACTTTTCTTTTATGGGTTGCTACCTTCCTTTTTTTAACTGTTGACTTTCTTTTTTCTTGATGGATGTCTTTTTTCTCCCTCTTAACCAAGGAAGGGGAGGTTTTCTTGCTCTCGTTTAGCTCTTCCGAAAGGGAGATTACGACTTCTTCTTCCAACTTCTCTTTTTCCTTTACCGTTATCAGTTTTGAGACCTCTAAGACTAAAAGGATGTTTAAGATTACCGATAAGGTTAAAGAGACCGCTTTTTTCAAGACCCGTACCGCAATTTAGGTTTACGATAAGTAAACTCTTTTGTTTTAGGATTGACACTTAAAGAAAGAGGATTATATTATCTGAGCAGCCAAGGTGGGCCGCTAGCTCAGTTGGTAGAGCAACGGACTTTTAATCCGTAGGTCCCAGGTTCGAGTCCTGGGCGGCTCACCACTTTGCGTCCCCGTCGTCTAGCCAGGCCTAGGACACCGGCCTTTCACGCCGGCGACGCGGGTTCGAATCCCGCCGGGGACGCCACTTTGGGGCCGTAGCTCAGCTGGGAGAGCGTCAGGCTGGCAGTCTGAAGGTCGTGGGTTCGAATCCCACCGGCTCCACCAAAAGTGGGCCTGTAGCTCAGTTGGTTAGAGCATCCGGCTCATAACCGGACGGTCGGAGGTTCGAGTCCTCCCAGGCCCACCACTTACCCTCCTAGAGGAGTAAGAATGCCCGTTTCCGTCCTCAAAGAGCTCATATCTATCCCCTCCGTTTACGGAAGTGAAGAGGAGATAGCCAACTTCTGCGAAAGTTTCTTAAAAAAGAACAGTAAGCTTAGCGTTTTAAGAGAGGGAAACTCTTTAATTGCCCATACTAAACTTTTCCCGGACAGAAAGAGCGTTGCCTTAGTAGGCCACCTTGATACGGTTCCCGGGAAAAACGACTTTACCGGTAAGGTTATAGAGGGGAGGCTTTACGGCTTAGGTGCCAGCGATATGAAGGCCGGAGACGCAGTTCTTTTAAAGATAGCTCAGGATACTTCCTATAAGGATAGTAGGTTTAACCTATTTTTTATCCTCTACGAAAGGGAAGAGGGGCCTTACGAGGAAAACGGCTTAAGGGTTCTTTTTGGGAAGTACGGGGAGCTCTTAAGGAAAGTTGACTTTGCCTTTGTCCTTGAGCCTACAGACAACGCCGTTCAGGTGGGCTGTTTGGGGGTAGTTCACGCTTGGTTTGTCTTTAAGGGAAAGAGGGCCCACTCTGCAAGGCCTTGGGAAGGTGAGAACGCAATCCACAAAGGTTGGAAGCTTTTAAGGGAGCTCTCACTTTTAAAGCCAAAACCCTATAAAGTGGGAGAGCTTACCTACTATGAGGTTTTAAGTGCCACTTTAACCGACTTTAAAGGTGGAAGGAACATAGTTCCTGAGGAGTTTAGAGTAAACGTTAACTACAGGTTCTCTCCAACAAAGAGTAAAGAGGAGGCCGTTAGCTACTTAAAGTTCCTCTCTGAAAAGGTAGGTGCAGATGACCTTCTAATTACCGACCTTTCCCCTTCTGCAAGGGCCTGTCTTGATAACGAGGTGCTTAAGGAGTTTTTGGAGACCTTTAGGCTTAAAGTTGAGCCAAAGCAAGCCTGGACCGACGTTGCCCAGTTTTCAGAGATGGGGATTGACGCCGTTAACTTTGGGCCGGGACAGCCTCACCAAGCCCACCAGGAAAACGAGTGGGTGGAGCTCTCTAAGGTAGAAGAGAACTACCGTATTTTAAGCTCTTTCCTCTTTTAAAGGAGTTTTTCAAGGTCTTCAAGGCTAAAATTGCTGTGGAACTTAAAGTCTTCCCTTTCGTAAGGGAAGTCGCTCCTAAAGTGTCCTCCTCTGCTCTCTTCCCGTCTCATAGCGCTTATGGCTATTGAAAGCCCGAGAATTGCAGAGTTTCTAACCTGCCAGTTGGAGTTTGAAAGGGCTATTTCAGACAGCCTCTCTATGGCTCCCGTCAGCTTTTCTGCGCTCCTGACAATTCCTACCTTTTCCCACATTATCCTTTTTACCTCTTTTAGCTGGAAAGTTTTTGAATTTCTCGGTTTTAACTTTTCTGCTCTTACCCTTACTTCGTTAAACGACCTACTTAGGTAGTTAAATGCCTTGTAAATTCCGTAGGCCGCTCTGTTTCCGAAAACTATACACTCTAAGAGTGAGTTGCTTGCCAGCCTGTTTGCTCCGTGGGCTCCAGTGCAGGAGGCTTCTCCTACGCAAAATAGGCCTTTTATGTTTGTTTGGCAGAAAGTGTCAACTTTTACTCCTCCTATGTAGTAGTGGGCAACGGGGGTTATCGGGATAGGCTCTTTTTTAGGGTCTAATCCCTTTTCTTTTAGTTTTCTTGTAATCGTCGGGAATCGCTTGTATATGTCTATTCCCCTTTTCTCTATAGGGCGCATGTCTAAAAATATTTCTCCTTTTGTTAGCTCTTTTTGAGTCTCTATTGCCCTCGTTACGATGTCTCTTGGTGCAAGCTCCCAGAGGTGGTGGTAGTCTCCCATAAAGCGCCTTCCTTGCTTGTCAATGAGGACGGCTCCTTCTCCTCTTACGGCCTCTGAGATTAAGAAGCACTCATCTTTGTCGCAAAAGGCAGTTGGGTGAAACTGGACAAACTCTAGGTCTTGAAGGAGAGCTCCCCACCTTAGTGCAATTGAAATTCCGTCTCCGGTAGATGTTGGAGGGTTTGTGTTTTTAAGGTAAATTCCTGCGGCTCCTCCTGTTGCGATAACCACGACGGGAGAGTAAAAGGCGGTTAGTTTCCCTTTTACCTCTACCAGAGCTCCGTAGCACCTGTTCTCTTTTACTATCAGTTCCTTTAAAGTAGCTCCCTCTATAATTTCACCTTTAAACCTTTTTAAGAGGGTCTTTTCTACTTCTTCTCCCGTTCTGTCTCCCTTGTAAACTATCCTCGCTACGCTGTGGGCAGCTTCTTTTGTAAACTTTAAAAAACCTTTAGGGTCCCTTTCAAACTTTGCTCCCCACCTTATAAGGTCAATTACCCTTTTTACTCCCTCTTCGGTAAGTATCCTTGCCGTTATGGTGTTAACGAGGCCTGCTCCCGCCTTTAGGGTGTCTTTAAAGTGGAGCTCCGGGGAGTCCTCCTCGGGTAAGGCTACGGCTATTCCCCCTTGAGCTAAAGAAGTAGAGCTCTCGGTAGCTTTAGACTTGGTTATAACTGAGACCTTTAACCCGAGCTCCTTTAAAACTATGGCGGTAAAAAGGCCGGCGGCTCCGCTTCCTACTACCAGAACTTCCGTAGTTTTAGAAGGTATGTCTAAAACGTCAAAGTCGGTTAGGCTTATCACTCTTTTCCTCCTAAAGGGAAAGTATAAAGGAGCCTTTTAGTCCCTTCCTCTTGAGGGAGACCTTTAACTTCTCTGCCTCTTTCGTTGTCCTTACAGGGCCTACAACTACCCTGTAATATCCTCTTAGCTTAACTACCCTTGCACTTAAGCCTTTTTTTATTAGTTGCCACTTGAACCTGTAAGCGTTTAACTTGTTCCTGAAAGCTCCCACTTGAACGTAAAAGTTGCCTACTTGGTAGTTTTCCTCCTCGTATCTGTGGTCAACTCTTCTGCCTAGGGCTATTATCTTAACTCTTGCCGTTCCCTTCTTTAACATTCCGAGTCTTTTCGCGGCAGCGTAGGAAAGGTCTATTATCCTACCCTTAACGAAGGGCCCCCTATCGTTAATCTTCACTATAACGCTTTTTCCGTTTTCAAGGTTTATTACCTTAACGTAAGTACCCAAGGGAAGGGTTTTGTGGGCTGCAGTTAGTTTAAACATGTTGTAAATTTCACCGCTTGCCGTTCTGCTTCCGTGAAATCCCGGACCGTACCAAGAGGCTATCCCAACTTGAACGAAATTGTGGGAGCTCTTCCTTACGCAATAGGTTGTTCCCCTTACTATGTAGGTGTACTTACAGTTTTTGGGCTTATAGTGGGGAACTATGACTACTCTTTCCTGTCTTGTCCCACAGCTAAAGAGGGTTAGCGAAATTAGAAGGAAGGTCAATAACCGTTTCATAGTGGAAATTTTATTAAAATTACTGGGCGAAAAACAAAACGGAGGGAAAGATGAAGGTTTTAAAAAAGGAAGAGCTCCTTAACTTAGCTTCCCAAGTTATGGACATTAAGGAAAAAGAGGTAAAAGTAAAGGATGAAGGGAAGTTAAAGGAGTTAATAGACGACTTTATCTACACGGCAGTTTTTGGAGATGAGGAGGCAAAGGAGGCTGCAAGGTGGCTTATCAGGGCAAGTGCTCTGGATTTAGGTATTGTTCCCTCTTCAATTCATCAACTTTACACTGGTCCTATGGCAAGGCAGGAGCTCCCAAACTGGTTTACCGTCCCTGCAATGAACATAAGGGGAATGACTTACGACGTGATGAGGCAGATTTTTAAAGTTGCTGTTGAGAAGGATGTAGGAGCTTTTATCCTTGAAATTGCAAAGTCGGAGATAGGCTACACTAACCAAAGGCCTGCAGAGTACACAGCTTGCGTTTTGGCTGCTGCAATTAAGGAAGGCTTTAGAGGAGCCGTTTTCGTTCAAGGCGACCACTTCCAGTTTAAGGCTGACAGCTACTTTAAAGACCCTGAAAAGGAGCTTGAAAACATAAAGGCCTTAACCAAGGAAGCAATAGAGGCCGACTTTTACAACATAGACATAGACCCTTCAACCTTGGTTGACTACTCTAAGCCGACCTTAAAAGAGCAACAGTACCACAACTACATAAATACTGCTAAGATGACGGCCTACATTAGAGAAATTGAACCTGAAGGTATTACTGTTTCAGTTGGGGGAGAGATAGGCCACATTGGAGGGAAGAACTCTACCCCTGAAGAGTTTGAAGCGTTTATGGAAGGTTATCTTGAAGAGCTCCACAAGTACGGAGAGAACCTCCCTCACATAAGCAAGATATCCGTCCAAACTGGAACGGAGCACGGAGGAGTTCCCCTTCCGGACGGCAGAATAGCTAAAGTAAAGCTTGACTTTTCGGTTCTAGAGAAGATAGGAGAAGTTGCCAGAAAGAAATATCAAATGGCAGGAGCCGTCCAGCACGGGGCTTCAACCCTTCCGGATGAGCTTTTCCACAAGTTCCCGGAGGTAAAAACTGCCGAAATACACCTTGCTACTGGTTTTCAGAACATAATCTACGACCACTTACCTGAAGACTTTAAGGAGGAAATCTACTCTTGGCTCAAAAGTGAGCTTAAAAGTGAGTGGAAAGAGGGCTGGACTGAGCAACAGTTTATTTACAAGACGAGGAAAAAGGCTTTTGGGAAGTTTAAAAAGAGCTTTTGGGACTTACCAGAGAGGGTTAAAGAGCCAATGTTAAAGGCTCTCTACGACAAGTTTTACTTCCTCTTTGAGCAGTTAAGGGTCTTTGGAACTAAGGAAATCGTAGAAAAGACTATAACTAAGGTGAAAGTTTTAAAGGAAAAGCCCTTTTAGGTTGGCTTTTTGGGGGAGGGAGCTCCCCCTTTAAATTTTACTTCCACAAAGATACACAACTCCTTCCTCTCCTACCTTTGCCCAGTGCTTGGTTCCTGCGGGAACCTTTAGCTTGTCTCCACTTTTTAGCTTGTAAACCTTCTCCTTCGTTCCTATCGTAATTTCTCCTTTTAAGACCCACCTTACCTCCTCATAAGGGTGAGTGTGCCAGTTGTAGTAGGCGTTTGGTGGGTCTTCCCAAGTGTATATGTTCGTATATCCTTCTTCCTTTAACCTCTTCATAGCCTCTTTTACGTCTCTTATTCCCGTTTTTTCAACCACTTTCCTTTACCTCCTACCCCTTTGTTTTAAGAAGTTTTAACAATATGGAGAATATAATCAAAGGGGAAATCATATTTGAGGTCGTTGTGGTTCTCCACCCCGTTTTGGTTTTGGATAAAGCTTACTCCCCAACTACCATTTTCAGCCACAAGAAGGCTTTTCTATTAGATTACCTAGGAAGGTGTGAAGTCCTCCAGTACTACGAAAGAGTCGTTATTACCTCTCCAACTAGTGAGTTTAGAGCTCCCCTTTTAATAAGGCTTCCGATTTTAATGAGGAACTGGGAGAGCTCCTTCCCTACCAGGAGGGCCGTATTCATAAGGGACAACTTTACCTGTGCTTACTGTGGGAAGGTTCTCAAAGACGGGGAGGCTACGGTTGACCACATAGTTCCAAAAAGCAGAGGGGGAAAGTGGCAGTGGGAGAACCTCATAACTTGCTGTAAAGGGTGCAACCAGAGGAAGGGAAACAGAACTCCCGAAGAAGCTCAAATGGAGCTCCTTTTTAAACCAAAAAAACCCTCTCCCCTTCAGGTGGCAGTTAACTACTGGAGGAGGAAAATTAACGGAGAGTTTAAAGAAGTAGCTAAAATGTTCGGAGTTAACTTATCAACTCCTTTAGTTAAAGGGTAGAGAGCTACCTCTCTACCCAGTAATTGGGAGCCTCTTTTGTAATGATTACGTCGTGAACGTGAGACTCTTTTAAACCAGCCGAAGTTATCTTTACAAACCTTGCCTTCTTCCTCATCTCCTCAATGTTTGCAGCACCGCAGTAGCCCATACCTGCCCTTAAGCCTCCAACTAGCTGGTGGATTGTGTCTGCTAAAGGTCCCCTGTACGGAACCATTCCCTCTATTCCCTCTGGAACTAGCTTCTTCTCCTCAACTTCGCTCTGGAAGTACCTGTCCTTGCTTCCCTTCTTCATTGCCCCTAAAGAACCCATACCTCTATAGACCTTGTAGCTCCTTCCCTGGTAGAGAATCAACTCGCCGGGAGACTCCTTTGTCCCTGCAAAGAGGCTTCCAATCATTACGACTCTGGCTCCTGCCCCTATTGCCTTTGCAATGTCCCCTGAAAACTTAATTCCACCGTCTGCAATTATTGAAACGTCATACTTGTCGGCTACCTCTGCACACTGGGCCACCGCCGTTAACTGGGGAACTCCCACCCCGGCAACTATCCTGGTAGTGCAGATTGAGCCGGGCCCTATGCCTACCTTTACTGCGTCTGCTCCAGCCTTTATAAGGGCTTCTGTCCCTTCTGGAGTTGCAACGTTTCCAGCTACAACGTCAACCTCTGGGAACAGCCCCTTTAGCTTTTCAACTGTGCTTATAACGCCTTTAGTGTGGCCGTGGGCAGTGTCTATAACTATAAGGTCAACTCCCGCTTCTATTAACGCTTCTGCCCTTCTTAAAGCCTCCTCTCCAACTCCTACGGCCGCTCCAACCATTAACCTTCCCAGCTCGTCTTTGCAGGCGTTGGGGTACTTCTCTTTCTTCTCTATGTCCTTTATGGTTATTAAACCTTTCAGATACCCTTTATCGTCAACCACTGGGAGTTTTTCTATCTTGTACCTCTGGAGTATCTCCTTTGCCTCTTCTAAGGTCGTTCCTACGGGAACGGTCCTTAGGTTCTCTTTCGTCATTACCTCTTTGATTTTCTTTGAAAAGTCCTTAACAAAACGGATGTCCCTGTTGGTTATTATCCCTACCAGTTTTCCTTCGTCGTTAACTACCGGAAGCCCTGATATTTTGTATTTCTTCATAAGCTCTTCGGCTTCCCTTATGGTCTGCTCCGGCTTAACGACTACGGGCTTTACAATCATCCCGCTTTCACTTCTCTTTACCCTGTCAACCTCTTCTGCTTGTTCTTCTATACTCATGTTCTTGTGTATGACTCCTATTCCCCCTTCCCTTGCTATTGCAATTGCCAGTTCCGCTTCGGTAACGGTATCCATTGCGGCGCTCATAATCGGGATATTTAAGGTTATCTTCTTTGTCAGTTTCGTTTTGACGTCAACTTGAGTGGGTAAAACCTCAGAGTAGTTGGGAACGAGGAGAACGTCGTCAAAGGTGAGGGCTTCCTTAACCTCTTTGTTAAGCATATTTTCCTCCTAGAAAGCTTTAGGGAATTATAGTTTTGCTGATAGAATAGGGCAAGTAGAAGGGAGGTGAAAAGTGGCTGAGAAGAAGCTCTGGGGAGGTAGGTTTAAGGAGAGTACCAATAAGCTAGTAGAGGAGTTTACAGAGTCTGTCTCTTACGATAAAAGGCTTGCTCCTTACGACGTTGCAGGTAGCGTTGCCCACGTTAAAATGCTTGAAAAGCAGGGGATACTTACCAAAGAAGAGAGCGACAAGATAATTGAAGGTTTAAATAGGATATTAAGAGAGGTTGAGGAAGGAAGGTTTAACTGGAAGAAAGAGCTTGAAGACGTTCACATGAACATTGAAAGTAGGCTTACTCAGGAAATAGGAGAGGTAGGAGGTAAACTCCATACTGGGCGCTCAAGGAACGACCAGGTGGCTACCGATTTAAGGCTTTACGTTAGGAAGGAGGTAAAAGAGCTCCTTGAGCTCTTAAAGGGATTAAGAAGGGCCTTTTTAAAGCAAGCTCAAGAGAACTTAGGAGTTATAATGCCAGGTTATACTCACCTTCAAATAGCCCAGCCTGTTCTTTACTCTCACCATATGTTAGCTTACTATCAGATGTTTAAAAGGGACGCAGAGAGGTTTGAAGAGAGTTTAAAGAGGATAAACGTTTCTCCTCTTGGTTCTGCAGCACTTGCAGGGACTAGCTACCCTTTAGACAGAGAGTTTACCGCAAAGCTTTTAGGTTTTAGCAGTGTAAGCAGGAACAGTATGGACGCAGTAAGCGACAGGGACTTTGTTGCAGAGACAATTTTTAACTGTGCAATGGTGATGATGCACCTTTCAAGGCTTTCTGAAGAGCTTATCCTGTGGTCAACCAACGAGTTTGACTTTATAGAGCTCCCAGACGCCTTCTGTACCGGGAGCTCCATAATGCCCCAAAAGAAAAACCCTGACGTTTCAGAGCTAACGAGGGGTAAAACTGGCAGGGTTTACGGAGACTTAATAGCGATACTTACCACTTTAAAGGGCCTTCCCTTAACCTACAACCGAGACCTTCAAGAGGACAAAGAGCCACTGTTTGACGCAATAGACACTACAAAGGCGGCCCTTAAGGTAAACACCTTGATTGTTGAGGGAATGAAGCCAAAGAGAGAGAGGATGAGAGAGCAGGCAGGTAAGGGCTTTTCCCTTGCAACAGACTTGGCCGACTACCTGGCCAAAAAGGGCCTTCCCTTTAGAAAGGCCCACGAAGTTGTAGGTAAGTTGGTTGCTTACTGCCTTGATAAGGGTAAGGACTTAACGGAGCTCTCTTTAAAAGAGTTTAAAGAGTTCTCTCCCCTCTTTGAGGAAGACGTTTTAAGCTTAATGAGCCTTGAAGGTTCTGTTAACAGTAGAGATGTAATAGGCGGAACCTCTTTGAGGAGAGTTAAAGAGGAAATAGAGAGGATAAAAAGAGAAGAAGGCTTTAGCGGAGGACAGGATGATAAGGTTTGAGCCTGAGTTCTTTAAAAAGAGGAACAGGGAAATTGACGAGTTAACCTTAAGGGCAATAGCAAGGGAGGTTAGAAAAGACATACTGAAGATGACCACAAACGCAAACTCTGGCCACCCAGGTGGAGCCATGTCTGCTACGGACATAATAGTAGCCCTTTACTTTTACAAGATGAGACACGACCCGAGAAATCCAAAGTGGGAAGAGAGGGATAGGTTTGTCCTATCAAAGGGCCACGTTTGTCCTGCCCTCTACTCAGTTCTTGCAAGGTGTGGATACTTCCCCTTAGAGAAGCTAATGGAGTTTAGGAAGATAGACGGAGACCTTCAGGGGCACCCTGACATGCATAAGACTCCCGGAATAGAGATTAGCACCGGTTCTTTGGGGCACGGAATAGGAGCTGCAGTAGGTATGGCACTGGGCCTTAGGCTTTCAGGGAGCTCAAGCAGGGTTTACTGTATGATTGGAGACGGAGAGGCTCAAGAGGGAAGCGTTTGGGAGGCTACTATGGCAGCTTCCCACTACAACCTGAATAACCTAACCGTAATCCTTGACAACAACAACCTTCAGATAGACGGCCCAGTTGACGAGGTTATGTCTATCTACCCTGCCTTGGAAAAGTGGAGAGCTTTTGGTTGGAACGTAATAGAGATAAACGGCCACGACTTTGGCCAGATAATAGATGCCCTAAACAAGGCTGAAGAGTCAACCTTTAAGCCTACCATCATACTTGCAAAGACCGTTAAAGGAAAGGGAGTTTCCTTTATGGAGAACAAGGCAGAGTGGCACGGCAAAGCCCTTCCTCCAGAGCTTTTAAAGGAGGCTTTAAAAGAGTTAGGAGAGATTGTTTAGGAGGAGAGAATGGAGAGAGTTAGCTTAAGGGACGCTTACGGAGACACTTTGGTTGAGCTTGGGGAAAAGGACGAGAGGATTGTTGTCCTTGATGCGGACCTTTCTGGCTCAACGAAAACTGCAAAGTTTGCAAAGAGGTTTCCCGAAAGGTTTTTCAACATGGGTATTGCAGAGATAAACATGATGAACACTGCAGCTGGCCTTGCAACTACCGGAAAGATACCTTTTGTTAGCACCTTTGCGATATTTGGAACAGGCAGGGCTTGGGAAGCGGTAAGACAGACTATATGCTATCCGAACCTAAACGTTAAGATAGTTTGCACCCACGGAGGAATAACCGTAGGTGAGGACGGGGCTACTCACCAAGCCCTTGAGGACGTTGCCAATATGAGGAACATACCCAACATGAAGGTTGTAGTTCCAGCTGACGACGTGGAAACTAAAGAGATAATAAGGAATGTAGCTTATGCAGACGGTCCTTTCTACGTTAGGCTTACCAGAGAAAAGTTCCCAAGGATATTTCAGGAAGGAAAGGTTAAGTTTGAAGTAGGTAAGGGACACGTTTTAAGGGAAGGGGAGGACGTTACTATAATTGCCAACGGCGTTATGACCTCTTTTGCGCTTCTTGCTGCAGAGCTCTTAGAGAGGGAGGGAATTTACGCTGAAGTTATCCACATGGCTTGGGTAAAGCCGATAGACGCTGAACTTATAGTAAAATCTGCAAAGAAGACGAGAGCCGTAATAACTGCGGAGGAGCATTCAATAATAGGGGGGCTTGGTTCTGCAGTAGCAGAAGTTTTAGTTGAGAACTTCCCTGTTCCTATGGAGAGGCTAGGGACTCCGGATGTCTTTGGCCGTTCAGGTAAGGGCTGGGAGCTCCTTCACTACTTCAAACTTGACGAGAAAGGGATAATAGAGAAGGTCAAGAAAGTTCTAGAGAGGAAGGGAAGATGAAAGGATTAAAGAACTTAGCTCTATTTGTGCTCTTTTGTGCTTTTGTTCTCCTCGTGGGTAAGAGCTCCGTCTCTGCAGTTTTAAAGTCCCAAAACTCCCAAAATGAAGAAATTAAGTACATAAGGCTCTTTATGGAGGCTTACCAGCTCGTAAAGGATAAGTATGTAGAGCCTAAGAGTCCCAAAGAGCTCTTTGAAGGAGCTATTGAAGGAATGTTAAGCAAGCTTGACCCCCACTGCACCCTGTTTACCCCAGACCAGCTTAAAGAATTTCAGGTAGAGACAAGTGGGGAATTTGGAGGGCTTGGCATTCAGATAACCAAAACCAAAGACGGAAGGCTCTTAATAATAACCCCAATTGAAGACACCCCAGCCTACAGGGCGGGTATTAAGCCGGGAGATGTAATAGTCAAGATAGACGGCAAGAAAGTTACTCCCAACATGACCTTAATGGAAGCTGTAAAACTCATGAGAGGAAAGCCTGGAACTAAGATAACCATATGGATTTGGAGGAAAGGCTGGAACGAGCCTAAACCATTTACTATAACGAGGGCCGTTATAAAGATACAGAGCGTTAAGTATAGGATACTTGATGGGAACATAGGCTACATAAGGTTTACTATGTTCCAGAGGAACTCAGTGGGCGAGTTTAAAAAAGCCCTTGAAGCCTTAAGGAAGGATAAGGAGCTTCAGGGAATAATAGTTGACGTTAGGAACAACCCTGGAGGCCTTTTAGACTCGGCAGTTGCCATAAGCGACTACTTCCTGCCAAAGGGAGACCTTATAGTCTATACTAAAGGAAGGATTCCCGAAAGCATAAAGAAATACTACTCCCTCCACGACCCCCTTATTCCTTTAAATATACCTGTTGTAATGCTGGTTAACGGCGGAACTGCAAGTGCTGCAGAGATACTTACTGGAGCTCTCAGGTATAACGACAGGGCAATAGTTGTTGGAGAGAAGACCTTTGGAAAAGGCTCAGTTCAAACTCTCTATCCCCTTGACATGGGTTATGCTGTTAAGATAACGACTGCGAAATACTACATGCCAAACCACAAGTGCATAGACGGTAAGGGAATAGAGCCTGACATAGAAGTAAAGCTCTCTAAAGAGGACA